>JACQYM010000371.1 GCA_016208225.1 Deltaproteobacteria bacterium
GTGGCATTTGCCGACGACGATGACCGCCGCAGCAGTAAAGAACGCTGGTGGGGCGAGGAACGGAACGAGGAGTTCCGGAATGGTCCGTGCGAGGTGAAAGTTGAATCAAAGGACGGGGAGTACAAGCGTGAGATAAAATGCAAGGACGGCATCGGCGCCAACTGGAGCGGCGAGTGGAAAAAGGAGTTCTGGGACGGCCCGTGCAAAGTGAAGCAGGAGGCGAAAGGTGATGAATTTAAGGAAGAAATAAAATGCGAACAATGAACAAAAATTATTTAGTTCTGTTCATTGATCATTGCTCATTGCTCATTGTTAAATGTTCATTGTTAAATGTTTAATTTCGCCAGCAAATCAAACAGATAAATGCCACCGACCCCGCCGAAGGGGATGAGCAGGGCCTGCAGGACCGGATGCTGGGAAAATGGTGCAAATGCCCCCTGGCGACTCGATCTGACCTCATTGAGGGCAAATTCGATCTGGCTGACCAGGCTCCGGTCCTCCTCCTTCTCCGCAAGAGTTCCGGCCAATTGTTTTGTGAGGCGCCTTATCGTGGTCGCCCTGGCCTGTTCAGCCGAACGTCTGAGAACAAAGGCGGAACTCCAGGCATACAGGGCGCCCAGGCTCAGGATGAATCCCAGCCCTATGGGCAGGTGCCAGTTATCGAAATAATTGATCCGGGCCACGAACAGGATGAGCCAGATGATGCAGGGATAGAAGATGAGCTTGCCAAGGGCCTCGGTACGTATGGCGATCAGACGAATCAGCATCCATTCCTTGAGGGCCACGTCTTCCTGAATATCGTCTTTCGCACAGAATCGCCTTACTGAAGCCTGCGGCCATTGCGGCATTTTTCCGGCAAGGGCGATGAAACGCCGGAAGGTCCGCGTCACGTCAAAAACGTAAAAGTTCAAAACGACAAAAAAACCGACGCTGAGCAGGAGTGCAATCTTGTCGGCCACCCAGCTCAAGACGCCGCGCACCGGGGTCACGGGTTTTTTGAACGTCCAGAAAATCAGCGCGCACAGGACGAAGTAAAAAAAGATGATGGGGGCCAGACGAATGATGCGGTAGCGGAGCGAGTCCCGCCGCAGATACCCGTTCCACAACTCGTCCATGGTGGCTCCGTCACCCTGCTTTTGCACATCCCAATTGTAATTCACGGTGTCACAGAATCGAGTCACCGCTGCGGCGACCCTGCTCCGAAATCCTTTCCCCCCTGCCCTGTCCTTCCCTGGAAGAACCGCATCTGCGGCCTCCTCGGCGGCGGCCAGACCGAAATCCCTGGCGATCTTGCCGTTGTTCTTTCGGAGACCGGCGGAAGAATACAACAGGAAGGAAAAGGAGAGAAACACGGCGGTCAAACGCAGAATTTCCGTAGGCCAGATACTCAAGCCTTCATCCCAGGAGAATGGCTCCTCACCCGGAAGATGGACGAGGTAAACCAACCAGCCGATGAAAACCAGCAATCCGGCAGCAATCGCAAATGCCGTATACATTCGACCGCGGATGGTTGCTTTAACGGCAGTTTTGACATTATGGCTGGAAAAATAGAGGAGAAGGAAAACAGCCAGGACAATGGCCACGATTTTTGCCCCAAATCTCAGGGTGCCGTTTATCTCCTCGGCAGCCGCGGCTGCGGGAGTTGCGCCGGATAATTCAACCGCGCTGTGACGGCCGATTTCAAAGATCCTCGGCTGGCTGACAAAACATTGAATATTCGCCGGCTGTTGGGGCTTTTGCACTTCGAGGGCCTGCAAGGTCGCGGTTAACAGCGAGGACTGGTAATTGCTGCGGAACGACAAGGGAATTTTCCTTGGTTGCGCTGTTTTCCCTTGAGCCGCCGTTCCCTTATCCTGCCACTTGAGGCCGAAACTCGAGGCAACGACCAGGTTCCGGGTCCATTTGATATTGTCCGGATGCAGCAGCCGGGCATCGAGGTCGGTGGTGAAAAATATGACATCCGGAAATTTCTGGTGCAACGCCTGCAGCACCAGGTATTTATCGTAAAAATCGCTGCCCAGCACGCCGATTGCCCTGATCGCGCCCCCCTTGGGCTCAAGCTGCAGCCGTTCGATGTCGTATGCCTCGCCGGCCAGCCTCCGCAGGTAATCGTACTGGCTCTCGCCGATCGGCCTTTCCAGATGTTTGACATTCGTGTTGCCGCGGTCGTCGGATTCGGGTGAGTCGCTTTGCTTCTCTTCCTTTTGTCCGGGGAGGCTGCCGTCGATGCCGCGCATATAGCTGAAGTGGATCAATCTATCCCCGGCTATTCCTTTCTCCGTAAACACCTGCTCGTAGATGCGCAGAAGCGAGCGGGCATACAGGGTGTCCCATTCGGCCACCAGCATGATGTAGCCATTGTCATCATTGGTAGTCCCCGGGCGAAGTTGCAGTTCCGTCAGCAGTTTCTCGGCAAGCGCCCGGTCCGAAGCGATGGTGCGGGTAAATGTTATCCCCTTTTCCGCAAATTTGCCGACAACCTGTTTTGCGGGAGGATCGTCACCCGCTCCCTCGCCTGCTTTCGCCCCGCCTATGGTGGCGAGCAGCAGGGAATCATCCATGGTCGCCGTAGCCGAGTAGATTTCGAGTCCGGCCAGGCGATCGTCGAAGGTCCCGAGTTCCGCCACCATCCGCTGCAGGCTGGTCGAGCCGGCCGGCCCGATGATTTTCAGGTTGATGTTGTCTTTGAATTTTCCTTCCTCTTGCAGGCCCAGGCGGTCAGCCAACCAGCCGAGATTGGCGAGGGGCGTGCCGGCGACATGCTTGTCGGCGAGCGGCCTGCCGGCGAAAACATCGTCGTTGATCCAGAGGACCAATACCGAATCCCTGCTGCCCTGGGCGTCATTGGGGGAGAACCATTCGAAAGGCATGATGTTCGACATGGAGATTTCTGCGGAGCCATCATCAATCCGCATGAAATCAAGGTGCTCGGGGTCATCCGGCACGAAACCCCGTTGCCCGAGGCCGGTCAGTACCGCATAGCGCCGCCGCAGCCGGTCTTCGGTCTCTTCAGCGTATGGCGCGCCGAAAACCATGATGCCCAGTATGGTCACCCGGCCTTTTCCGGCTCTGTGCCCTATCTGCGTCCGCAGGGAATTATCAATTCCCGGAGTAGTGCTCGCCGCTTGAGCACTGTCCCCTGCCCTGGCATGGTAATCCAGCACCGCCCGGAACGGTTCTTGCCACAATCTGGCTTTGGCCTTCTCTGAGGGCTCGTGGATTTCGGAAACATTGGGGCGCGACCCGACAAAGGGCATTTCGGTAAACTGAAGAAACCCAAGCGCGGCGAGGATCAGCAGCAATCCTGAAAGAGGGTAAATATTATTCTTGTCGTTTCCAGCCATGATGAACTCCGTATGAAGAGTTCCCTGTCATCTCACTGACATCTCATCATTTGCGCAAAAGAACAATGGCCGGGAAGCCACCCTGCATCACAGCACCAGTCCGTCATGCCGGACTTCATCCGGCATCCGGAAACCTCCCGGATAGCAAAAACACTGGATTCCGGCTAACCTCATGTCGCAAGCGGGAACAACGAAGCATGAAAGCCTCGCGGCGTAGGAGCGGGCCATGCCCGCGATCACGGTTTTCCGCCTTGCCAAAGAAAGGTCGCGGGCATGGCCCGCTCCTACGGCACCTTACCGGTACAACGAAGCATGAAAAGATGAATCCATTAACAAATGGTCACTTTTTTCGGAATATATGTCAACCAA
>JACQYM010000372.1 GCA_016208225.1 Deltaproteobacteria bacterium
GATCGTTCTATACTTTGCTCATCCCCACGTTCATCGTTTTGTACCTGATCAGCAAATGCTATTTGTTAGCTCAACATCAGCTTTGGGCGGCTGCGACACTTGCGTCGCACTACGTTTGTTGCAGTGCAGGTGAGCGTAGAGAAACTCGGTTGAACTTACCGCAAGGTTCATTTTGGGGTTAAGGCGTTGTTGTCTGAATCGAGCTAGGTGCTATATGCGCATTTCTTCACAAACTGTGTAAAATAAGTATATGGGTCATTTCCACAACACTAGAGAAATGGAGGGCGCGTGGAAAAACGACCGGCAAGCCGCCCTTAGCCTTGTCGCCTCTTTGCGAGGGTTTGTGGCCATCATTGCCAGTGACGGAAAAATTATCGACATCAGCACCCACATGGCGGAAAAATGCGGCTTCAGCCCGGCAGAACTGACCGGCAGATCATGGCGTGATTTTTTTATCATGCCGATCTCGCCAGGCGCTTCAGTTCCCGAAGTTCAACTTCTCGAAGATCTCACCAGCAGCTGCCAGGCTGTCGATATGTCATTGGCAGCAAAAGAGCAGGCTCCCCTTTCTCCCGTGCGCTGCAGTTTCATGAAATTACCGCTGGAGGATGGCGAAACTTATCAGATTTACTGCCTGGGACTCGATCTGTCCGCGGAGCATGCGAAAATTGCCGAACTGGAACAATGCCTGGCCGTGGAGAAGAATAAAAAAACGGAAATGGTGCGCATCTCCCACCTGGCCGTGCTGGGCGAACTTTCAACCGGGGTTGCCCATGAGATGGGGAATCTCAGCAACGGCATCATTAATTATGCGCAGGTGCTGGCCGATGCTGCCTGCGATCCCGACTTTGAAATCGAACGGGACAAGCTTTTCAAAAAAATTATTGTGGAAGGAGAAAAAATCGCCGGTCTTGCCAAAAATCTGCTCGCCTATGGGCAGGATGACGCCCAGTCAAGGGAACTCGCCCCGGCTGCCGAGGTATTGCAGAATTCCCTGTGTCTCATGAATCATTATTTCAGAATTGACGGCACAAAGATTGAGACAGATCTGGACGGCGTTTCCGCCTGCAAGATCAACGGACGACAGATGCAGCAGGTTTTTCTCAGCATCCTGAACAATGCCAGACGGGCGCTCAACGAACGCTATCCACAGAAAGATGACAATAAAATTCTCAGGATAAGCTCGGCTGAAATAGAAAAAAACGGGAAAAAGATGGTTCGCCTGAAATTCACCGACCAGGGCGTCGGCATATCGGCGGAGAATTTAGCAAAGGTATTTGAGCCTTCCTTTTCAACCAAACCGGCATCAGAAGGGGTGGGTCTGGGACTTACCGTCAGCCGTGAACTCGTTGCCCAGCAGCATGGCGACATTTCTCTGGAAAGCCGGGTGAATGATCATACCACCGTCACCATAGACCTGCCGGTCAGTTGATGCGGCTGAAAAAGTGAAAATTACCACAGAGAGCACAGAGCTCACAGAGTTGACTGACCGGAATAAAAAATTCCTCTGTGATCTCTGTGGTTAAAGGAGAATTTTTACGCGTGCATCAGTCAACGACAATAAACGAATCAGGCACAGCGCCAAGTTCGATAAAGCTGACGATCCTGTTCACCGAAAGGTCGATCACTGTAACTCCCCCTTTCTGCGCATCACCCACATAGAGCCACTGTCGGTCAGTGGAAACGCCCATCTCAAAGGGCATGCCGCCCACTCTGATGGCACGCGACACACTGAGTTGTCCGGGCCGCAGCACCGAAACTGTGCCTTCGCCGTAATTGGCAATATAAATATGGCTGTTGCCAAAAGCCAGCCTCCTGGGTTGGACACCGACGTTCAGGCGGGATTTGCCGCCGCCGGGAAGGGCAAACACGGACACGGAATTACTGGAGCTTTCAGCCACATAGAGATAGTTGTCCCGCATCAGTAAACCATCAGGTGTGCCGGCTGTATCAATCGTGTTGACGATGGCCAGGGAAATCGCGTCCAGCAAATATATTTTCTGGGCATAGGCACAGGATACGGCAACCAGATTCAGCTCCTCGATATAGAGAATAAACTTGGGCCGCGAACCGATGCGCAGCTGTCCGGCGACAATGCCGGTCTGCAGATCGAGCCGCAACAGGTTGTTGCCGGTTTCATCGATCACGTAGGCCGACATCCCATCCGGACTGACTGTCATATGGGTCGCTTTGACCGAAAGGGGGATTTTCACCTGATCAATCTGGCGATTGGAGGTCAATTCAAGAATTTTCACGGCAGAGTCCTGCCTGGCCAGCACAAAAAGCCTGTTTTGCGCGGCATTGGCCACGATGGTGGTGGGCTTGCCGCTGATGCCGATGGAACCGCATACCATATTATTATCTGTCCTGATCACGTAAATGGTATCGAGTTCCGGGCAGGAGACATAGGCCAGATCCGTGGCCAGAGGAATTCTCTGCTGGGCCACGGTCATCCAGGGACTGAGGTTGGCGGTTCCGAGCATGGAGCCTGCCGTGTCCCAGGTAAGAAAAAGAGATGTGCTGTCCCCCTTGGCCAATGTCAGCTCGGCCGGGAAACTAATTTCCACCACCGGGTTGTCGAGGGCCAGGAAAACCTTGTCGTTCTCCCGGGCAAGGGCGGCCTGCTCAACAGTAAATCTGATGCCATGATATCGACCCGAGGGAACCCCTCCTCTGCCGGCCAGAAGCTGACCGTTGGTGCGGATATCCAGGCTCTCTATTTCCTGCCTGGATACTCCGAGGGGAAGCCAGCCATTTGCGGACTGAATCTCGAGATTGCTGATTTTCATCCACAGCAGCGGGCCTTCCGGCTCTTTCAAACGCAGAAAGACGGAAAGCCGCGCCTCGCCTCGACTTTCCTGAAAGGATATTGGCGACAAAGCATCTTCCCGGACAACGCCGCCCTGGCAACCGGAAAGCAACAGAACTCCCCACAGCAGAAAAAACAGGCGCGCAAAAACCCGCGATCCACAATGATTTGTTTTCATAATAAAATGTCCGGAGTTTATTGATTATCCCGCAAGAACAAGAAATCTACCCAAGGGTCAGCAGAGTGAACGAATAGAAAATATTTCTCAGTGATCCGTGAACTCTATGATGACCAATAGACTTTTAACGAATTCATCTTGATGAATCGAAAAAAAATGATCAGTCCTTTGCCGTATGGCAGACAGCGCAGCCATTGTATCCACCCCCTGGCCATGCCTTATAATCCCAGCGCAGGATTGCTTTATAAGGGGTGCCATGGGCACGATGGCATGAAAGGCACATGACAATGGCATCATCCGCTGCCGCGTAAACGGTGCTGTTCATTGTTTCCGCTGTACTCGCCGTGGCAACCGGGGAAATAACGCTGTATGGATTATTGGCGCCCGCCCCATTATTATACGTTGTATATTCGTTGCTCGAAGAGGCCCGGCCCATATCAAAATCGGTTGGATGGCGCAGCCAGACACCGCTGGTGCCGAAAGGCAGGGAAGCAATATTGCCCGCCCCTTGATGATAATCGCCGTGGCACCGGGCGCAGAGACTGCTGATGCTGCCTGCAGCGTTCTGGGTCTCCAGGGTCCGGTCAATGCCGTAATATTTGTTATGGCGGTTGCTCACCGGCCGATATTCGTATTGCAGATCTTCCCATCCCTGGATGGAGTAGAGAAAACGGTAACTTTTCGCCAATGTCGTCCCATCCTTCCAACCAGTTGGGAGGCTAAAGCAGTCCCGCCGGGAGGAATATCGCCGAGACGGGTATCACCTGCGGCTATTCCGCTCACATTATGGCCCATCGCCTCATTGCCGCTGCTTACCCAGTAAAAATTTCCCCCGGCCAGGGTGGTTGATTCGGCTTCCGTCCCTGTCGCGGAATACGTCGGAACACTGGTCTGGAGAACGTACGGGGTGGAAAGATCGCTTACACCGTTGTTTCCCTGATGACAGCCAATGCAGTTCGTATTGAGCAGGGCGCCATTTGGGGTTACGGATAAATCCATGGCACCGTTTACCATATTCTGCACAACCGCCATGCCTCACTGGCTGTTATGCATGGTATGGCAGTCGCCGCATGGCCCCGTAACCTTGGCGTCACACACCAGGGGAAACAGGAATAAAGACAGCGGAACCAGTTTCTTGACAGCTTTTGATGTCTGCATGGCGACCCCTTTTCTAACGGCCAAATACTTCCACCCGACCATTGCCCTCTTCTACAACACAAAGACCGCCCCATGGATCAAAAACTATTTCGATCGGGAAGTACAACTCTCCGCGCGACCACCCCTTGGCAAGAAAGGCATATTTAAAGCCGCCTTGCGGATCAAAAACAGCAATGGCTGCTTTGTGCCGGTCAAGAACGTAAACATTACCCGCAGAATCGATGGCCAGGGAGACAGGGAATTCCACATTCTGCGCAACGGAAAAACTCTTCAGCACTTTCCCCTCGCCGTCAAACCGGATTACCTTTTTATCAAGCTGATCCAGAGCCCAGATGCCATCCTGGGTGAGCTTGAAATCAACAATCCCCGTACTGCACTCCGGGCAGGATATCCATTTCTTCACAACCAGATCCTTGCCCAGCAGCGCAATTTCACCTGTTGCCTTATCAATGACATAAAAGGTGCCGTTCCTGAATTCCAGCCGGTCCGGGACCAGCGTCCGCTCGCCGTCCTTGAGGACATGCGTTATGACCGCTTTTGCCTTGACATCAATACTTGTCAGACTGTTACGCCCTTTTTCCACAACCCAGATGAGATCGGCGTCATCACGAACCAGATCATACGGGATCTGCAGCTTGCCCTCCGCGGTAAAGGTGTGGAGAAAACCTCCCTCCCTGGTAAAGGAAAGCAATCTGTTTCCCCCGCTGTCAACTACGTAATAACGCTGTCGCTCCGCATCAATATGCAGGGCGGTCGGCATTTCCATGGGTTGCCCGGATGATGCCCCGTCAAGAGTGGCCCGCCATGTCCACGGCTCGGCGGCCAAAGAAGTTGACACGATGACAGGAATTGAGACGGCCGTCAAAACTGCCAGGCTCAATAGAGTGTTCAGATACTTCATAGAGTCTCCTCACAAATCGGCATTCTGTAAATCAAAAGTCCGGAATCAATATTGCTTAAGGGCCGTTACGAAATAACCATGGCATTGCCAACCAGTTCGACGGCCCCTTATGCCGGTCACAGTATCGGGATGGTCCAGTTATTATTTACAACGGCTCAGTATCTCTTATGACACTGGATGCACAAGTCCTTCAATCCGCTGTATATCAATTCGTATTTAAAATCAGACCCCATGGCAACATGGCAGCTGATGCACGTCACCATCTGGCCGGTGCGGATATCCATCACCTTTTCTCCGACCGGATGGGTAAATTTCCCCTGGGTCTCATGGCAACGTGTGCAGATGGCATTGCCATCCCCCCTGAGCATGGCCAGCTTGTTGGAGCCATGGATTTCATGGCAGCTTGTGCATATCCCGGCTTTCACTTCCGGATGCCGGTAAAGCTTGTCTTCATAACGGGCAATGGTATCAGCGTGACAGCTGCGGCACACATGCAGCTGGCTGCCTTTGAGCAGATTCTTTTCATCCCCGGCATGGGGTGAATGGCAGGCGACACATTTATTTTCCTCCTTGCCCGTCAAGTGACTGTGCCGGGCAAGCATGCCTGCCGCCACGGCCTCATGACACCTGAGGCAACTTTGCGTACTGCCTCGCTTCCCGCCCTGCTCATGGCACTCCTTGCACCCTTGCGCGAACGGGGCGTGCAGCACGTTGCGGACCATACCCTTCCGCTCGCTGCCATGGGGATTATGACATGAAAGACAGCCCTGCGGAGGCTCGGGATAATTCACATGGCCCTTCAGCAGATCCTCGTACTTGTGGCAGGAGAGACACACCCTGTCCGGTTCATCATTCAGCAATTGCCCGTATACCGACTGATGGGGCCGATGACAGGAGTAACATTGCCCCTGAGCAAAAGGGCTGTGCGTATACTTGAATTTCTGCGGCATTTTTTCATGACAGGTGAAACAGGTTGCGCTCAATTGCTCCTTGAGCAGCCCATTTCGATCGCTGGCATGGGCTTCATGGCAGACAAGACAATTTCCACTGCGCACCGGCTGATGCACCATGCCCTGCTTGAACGATTCCTGCTGCTTTGTGTGACAGGAATAACACAGCTCAGCACCCTCCTTTTCCAGCAGCCCCTTGAAATGAGCCACATGGGGATTGTGACATGGGCTGCATTGGCCCTTGGCCAGCGGTTCATGGACGATTTTACCGCTGAACGCCTCTTTCTTATGGCAGTCAAAACAGACATTGTCCGCTGCCGCTGCAGCGAGGGCCGGAACAGTGACAAGCCAGAAAATGATGATGATCCGATAATAAAAAAACATTATTTTCTGTCCTCCCCGGGATGACACGGACGGCATTGCCCTTCGGCAAAAGGCTTATGACTGACCGGGAACAGCAACCCCTTTGCCGGACCGCCGTGAGGGTCATGGCACTTCAGGCAGGAATCATTACCCGGACGAATGTTCTGATGTACGGCAATAAACCTCGTTTCCGTAAGATTATGGCAGCGGGCGCAGAGCAGGCCGCCCTTTTCTTTCACAATGCCCTTCTGCATGGCGGCATGGGGATCATGGCAGGTCGTGCATTCCTTTGTTGCCGGATCATGGGCAACCCCATCCTGCCAGTATTTGGCCACTTCCTGATGGCAGCCGAGACAAAGAGCAGGTTGTTTCCTGGATAAATTTTTCTGATGCACGGAACCATGGGCCAGATGGCAGGCGCCGCAGTTCAGATCTTTCACCGGCGCGTGCACGACGGTGGCGGCATTGATTTTTTTCTCCGTTTCACCATGACAGCCAAGACACTGCCTGCCTGGATTTTCTTTCATATTATAGATATAATTGCCCGCATGGGGTGAGTGGCAGCTCTCGCAATCCTTCTTGGCAAATGGTGCATGGAGAGCCATATTCTCGCCCTGTTTTTCCAGGGTCTTATGACAGGAGAGACAAAGCCTGCCGCCAGCCGGGCTTTCTTTCAGGAGATTCTTTCTCTCACCCTGATGAGACGCATGGCAACGGCTGCATTCTCCATTGGCAAAAGGGGTATGCAGACTGAAGCTGCCCATTTCGCCGGCGCTTTTCTGATGACAGGAAAGGCACAGCACCTTTTCGCTTTTCACCAGCAAATTTCTCTCGCCCGATTCATGGGATTTGTGGCAGTCCAGACACTTGCCCGCTGCTGCGGGAGGATGGGTAACGGTGCCCACACTGTACATCTTTTTCTCATGGCAGGTGTAACAGAGCTGGGCTGCATCGAGAACCAGCAGTGAGGCGCGCGGCGCCCGGTGCCCGGTGTGACAGGAAAGGCACTGGCCTTTGGCAAATGGATCATGGCTGCTTTTGATCTCACTTTTTTCTCCGCCCGGGTGGCAGCCGA
The DNA here is from genome assembly GCA_016208225.1 of Deltaproteobacteria bacterium. Lineage (GTDB taxonomy): Bacteria > Desulfobacterota > Desulfobulbia > Desulfobulbales > SURF-16 > SURF-16. The sequence goes on from JACQYM010000372.1 coordinate 7,435, forward strand.
CACATACCTTTTCCGGCGCCACGGCAAGCATGGCCTTATATTCGCTGGCATGGGGGGCATGGCACTGCAGGCAACTCCCCTGCGCATAGGGCTTATGCTGGCTGATCATCTTCCCCGCGTCCTTATGGCAGGTGACACATCCGGCATTCGCATCACCCTTCAGCTGCAGTTTGCCGGCAGCGCCGGCCAGATGGCAGGCGGCGCAATCGCCGTCCAGCACAGGCTTGTGCATGACAGCCTTTAACAGGTGCGGCCCATCGGAACTGTGGGGGCTATGACATTGCACGCATTTTCCCTGCACGGCATATTCCCGATGACTTTTCAGAAAAGCGGCCTGATCGTTCTGGTGGCAGGAAAGACAGAGACTGTCTGCATTCTGCTTCAGCAGGAAATTCTCATCCGCTCCGTGATTCACGTGACAGCCGCTGCATCCCTCCTTAACCGGGGCGTGCACATTGGCCCTGGCAAACTGTTTCCTGTCATGACAGGTGAAACAGAGCTCCGCACCGGGAGATTTCAGCAGTCCCGCATTCGCGCTGTTATGCACTTCATGACACGACACACAGCGGCCGTCGGCCACAGGCCGGTGCACGGACTTTTTCTTGCTTTCTTCCGCCTGCTGCCCATGGCAGCCAAAACACTGTTCCGGAGGATTCTGCCGCAGATAGACACCGCCGATCATGCCATGATGCAGGTGACAGGCCTCGCAGTTATCTTCCTGCACGGGTTTGTGCACGATCCCCTGTTTATAACCGGCAGCAATATCGGCATGGCATTCCACACAGCTTTTTCTGGCCTGCCGCACCGGTTGGCCGGCAACGCAGGACACGAGCAGACTCAGAGCGCACGCAAGTCCGAACAAAAACTTAATTTTCTTTCCCGACATGAAGATCACCGAGCTCCTTTTTTATTTTCTCCCATGCGCGGTCGTTTATTGAAATAACCGATCTTGCCTTCAGTTCGGCAAGATACTCGTTACGCACCTTGGTAAATTTTTCCTTTTCAACCAGATCGGCAATTTTATCGTGGATATGATCAAGGGGCATGGGGGTAGCCGGAGTCCGTTTCAGCAGCTTTATAATGGTATGATGGCCTTTTACCAGAAACGGCTTGCTCGTCTCCCCGATCGCCAGCTTGTCGATGACCGCCTGGACGACAGGATCAAGATATTTAAATTGCATATTCTGTACCGGTACTTCCCCTGAGTAATATCGTGATGCAACCTCTAGAAGATCAGCACCCCGGTTCATTTCTTCATTGATCTTGTTGATGAGGTTTTCCTCATCCTCGACAATGGCCAGGGAAACCATTTCCGGCTGGGAGAAACGTTCCTGATTATCCTGATAATACTTTTCTATATCCGCCTCACTGACTTTCACCAGCGGCTTGAAAAGGCGTTTATCAAGTTCCTTGATCAGGCGGTGCTGGGTATAAAAAAGATAAAGAGGTTTCAAGGGTTCCTTCTGCTCATAATGTTCATCCAGGGCGCCGCGCGTCGTCAGAGTCTGCGCCAGCACGCCGTCCAGAAGCCTCTTTTTCAGCTTCTCGCCCTCTTCAACATCAAAGCCGTACTGTTTACGAAATTTCTGCTCCTTGTTGACGAGGTCCAGAAAAACCTTCACCGTATAACTCCCATTGTCCATGGTTATCAGCGTCTGATCAAGAAGTTTGTCATTGGCAGACGACATATCCAGGGCATCGAAAACCTGCTGGTCTACCTTTACCTGATATTTTTTCTTCAGCTCTTCAACCAGACTGCTGGTGAGTTCCTGTTCCTTTATCTCCCTGATTTCATTGGTGATCATAGGTTTCAACAGCTCAAAATCCGCTGTTTCAAACCCTTTCTGCTCATGCATCCGGATGATGACATATCCTTTGCTCCATTGAAAAGGCTCACTGATATCTCCGATTGACAGGCCGCTTATTACCGGGCGCCACTGTTGCTGCACCTGATTGAACCGGGTCCATTTCTGCTCATAATATACGGAGTCCTTGTCCGCGGCTCTTAACTCGCCGGCAAACTTTGCAAAATCAGGATTTCCCGATTGCAATTGCGCAAACGACTTTTTTGCCAGCCCTTCATCATTAAAATAGAGAATCTGCAGGTGCAGGCGGGGAAGATATTCCTTCTCATAGCGGGCCTTCAGCTCATTATCCGCGATCGTGATGCGTGACCCGATCTTGTCTCCTTTGTAAAGCAGCAATGTTCTTGCTTTCAGAAAGACATCAATTTTATGGAGATATTCAGGTTCGTTATAGAGCTCCATCTTTTCCGCTTCCTGGGCCAGCAGATGCCAATCGACAAAAGGTTCGGCCGATTCCGGGAAAGGCATGTCCTTCTCTTTCCAGTTCACCCACCAGGTTTTAAAATCGTCCGTGGTGAAGTCTCTGCCATTGATGGTTGCAAGCCTTGCAGGCCCCCAGGGCCAGGCTGCGACATCGGCGCAGGACGCCAGGACGCTAAAGAGAATAATCCCCCACAAAAACACTATTCTGCGCATCGTTTCATTCCTTCAGCAAACCATTGATCAATAATCTCGTCCGCCATGATCCTGCTGAGTTGAGTCACGGTGTTAACAAGCCCGAAATGCATAATTTTACGGTAGTCGGAACCTTCTTTTCTGTGATAGGTGGCCCACAGACTTTTGCCGGTGTTGCCGTCATAAACCTGCAGTATCACCCCCATAACAGGATTGACATAATTATCTCCCATTTTCTCTTCCATTTCCGTTATTCTGCCGCTGATAATGATCTGCGCATCAAGTCGGCTGCCGATTACCTTGATCTGTTCAATATCCGGATGCTGATTTGGAAATATGCGCAACTCCCGGAAGATATTGCGGACATCGCCCTCGGAGGCTACTTCCGCCCCGCAGATCCGATTCAGTTCGGCGCCCCAGGCGCTGCCTGCCAGCAGGAGAAATGCCAGCAGAAAACAGAATAAACATCTGGCTTGAGAGTTCATATTCAATGATGTGTCCGTTAAAATTCAGGTATCCACTCTTCCTGCTTCGGTGTTTCAGGTTCATCCTCCGCAGGGCCGACAAGTTGCATAAGGTCAGGGATCTTTTTCTGGACTTTATTACCCAACACATCTTTCATGGCGACGATACATTCAAACTTGCGCGGATCGGATGGAGGAGGGAAAGGAATCAGGATTTCCACCGGCAGTTCGCTCCCCTGGCTCTGCAACAAAACTTCGCCATTTGAATACAAAACCTCGGCGCTCCAGAAATCAACGGGAATATCATCTTCGGAGTTCAGGGTTACGATAAGATGTTCATCACCAACTTCGGCGTTGATCAGTGGAACCGGCGGGTTATTTTTTAACAGTACTTTTTCGGTGGCGACTGTCTGATTATCCGCCCTGTCCCATATCGTCAATACAATATCATATATCCCGTCGGCAGCCTTGTGGCTGTCAGGTCTCTGTCCTTTCCAGACAAAACGTTGCGGCAGGGCGCCCTTGCCTTCCGTGCCGGCCATGACTTCGCCATTCGCATTCTGAATAAACAATGACCAGCGCGAAAGCGGCTCCGGATTCTGCCAGACCGGGACAATCGGCAAGCGGTCATTAAACGCCGTGTAATTGTTCACCGTTTTCCCCGTAATCTTTAACATCAGGGTTGGCGCACTGTTATCCACCTGATAGTTGCCGACAAAAAAAACCTGGGTCCGGCCGGAATCATAGCGTAAAATGAGGCTGACAGGCAGAAACCCATCCCATTCAGGGGCATACCAGGAAACAGAATAAGTGTTCGCTGACTCAGGCTGCATGTCAAGATAATTATCATCGCCCACCATGAGCAGCACCTGGGACAGGGATTCGCCTCCCGCCACCGGCCGCAGTCTGACGGTACAACTCACTTCATCTCCCGGCTTCACATGCAAGGGCGCAAGTTTGGTGGTCTCAACCAACAGGCATGGATTCTGCCCTGTTTCTTCCATGACGGACGGCCAGCTGACGAGCAGCTGCTGCGCGAGGACCGGCAGCAGGTCATCGATGCTTTCCGGCTCGTCAATGGCCAGAAAATTGGAGATATCGGCCTTGCTTACCCCACCCACTTCGGTCCACACGGTACGTGCGTCGCTGGTGCGCACCAGGGTAAGAACCATGCCGAAAGCAGCCATGGGCAGTTCCTGTCGCTGGCTTACCGTCCCCAGCAGCACATAATCTGCATGAAGATCCTCCCCCACCTGAAGGATATGGTTCGTTCCCAGAAATCCAAGCCATCTGATGCGGTTTCTGGCCATGAAAGTGATAAGTCTGTCCGCCGGGATGACTTCAACGCCCCTTTCCTCCAGGTTTTGCCGTAAAAAATCAGTAAGGGCAAAATTCACCCCATTGCTTCCCTGACTTAAATCCTCCACCGGGAAAACAGCTACAGTCACCGCCTGGGCTGTCGGAGCAAGCAGGAGGAATAATATCAGCAACGGCAGAATGAGGAATTTTTTCATAATAACAAACATGCTACTCAGGTTGTTCAGACTGCAGCCTGTTCGGGCTGCACAAAGAAAACATCTCGGATCCAATACCTTTTCGGTCTCTCATGGCTTAGACGTAACCGGGAAAACTGGTTTCAGCAAAATATCCTGACCGCTTCGGCAACCGACCGGACAGCGCAACTCCTTTAAAGATGAAAGCACAGCGATTTCAGGAAACGGAAAAATCCCTCGATCTTGCCCACGCGCATCATCGGCAGGATGCATCAAAGTCACTGCTATTTTCCAGTTTCGCCGGCCACAGGTTCTTCAGCTACAGGTTCAGCCGCTGCCGGTTCAGTCGCTGCCGGTTCAGCCACAGGTTCTTCAACCACAGGTTCTGCCACAGGTTCCGCCGCCGGGGGTTCAGGGACCGCAGGTGTGTCGGCAGACAGCGATTCCATTGCCCCGGCCGTATCCGCCACCGGTGCTTCCTCAACCGCCGGCTGCACCGGAACGGGTTTAACGGTCACCGGCTTCACTGTTACAGGTGCAACGGCCGCAGGCGTAACAGCTGCCGGTTCAGGGACCGCCGGCGGCAGGGCGTTCTCCCTCTCCGGGATCGTGGTCAGCAGTTCCCTGGCAAGCTTGGCCGTAACCTTATACGTGTCATCCGGGGTAATACCGAACAACCTGCCGATGATGGAATCCCCTGCATAATGACCGCTTCCCTGCCATAATACCAGACCGGACTTCGTCTCGATGAGCCGCAAGGTCAAGCTCATCTCCGGGACAATCACCGACCCCACCCTTTTATCGCCGGCCAGATCGACCGCGCCTACCATGATAGCCTGCACATTGAGCCGCTGTCCAAGTCTGCTGAGCATGAGCTGGCTCACCGGGGCGCCCGGATCCAGGGCCTCCTCATACAGGACACTGTCAACGATCCCCTTATCCACGAGATCAAAGATATTCATGGCCAGAATCTGTGTGCTGATGACATCACGGGCAAGCTCTGCCGCATACTTCTGGTCCGTATTATTCGTCAGCGGCAGCACACATACTTTGTTGACAAAATCAAGTGTCACATCCTCCCGCATATACGAAATTGTCGTTTTCCCGGCGCATCCGGACAGAAGGGATAAAAACATCAGCATCAGGATGGAACATAGTATTCTTTTCATGAACAGAACCCTTGGAAAGTTAAAATAGTAAACGCTTCTCGCTCAGGAATCATACATCAGTAACGAATGACAAGCTGGCCGCCGTAAGCAAACTCACTCTCATCCTCCTCAACATACATGCAGTAGGCATGCAGGGAAAAAATCTGGTTGATTGTCCAGTTGTAGGTTGCGTTATAGTCATCGGCGCCATCGCTGTGATCATAACTCAAATTCACCTGGGTCTTATAGGTGGGAGCGACGGTCAGACTGAAGAAATAGGTGTAGGGAAAGGTTTCTTCACTTTCCCATTCACGGCCGCCGCCAACCTGCAATGACAGGATATCGGACGGGCGCCAGCTCGCGCTGATGATGCTTGCCGCCGTGAAGTCCGAGTCTTCGATATTTGACGTGGTGTATCTCTCTGTCAGGTCAACAGTCAGTTCCGGGTTGAGCCTGGCGGTAAATTTCAGGGTGGAATTAAAATCCTGGGTTACCGAATCCTCCTCCTCATCATAATCGGTGATATAGGCCAGATCCAGATTCGAGGTCAGATCAGGAAAGATCAATGCGGTCAGAAAGAAATTGTAATTATAACTGGTATCGGTTTTTACATCTGCTTCATAATTATCATTGCGGGTGACCCCGACATTCATATCCAGAGTGGGAAGAAGAAGGGAAGAAAAATTGACCGAATAAAAGCGCGTCATCTCTTCATCTTCAATCCCCTGATCATCCCTGGATTCGCTGGCGCTGAGGGTTGAAGTGAAGATCTCGGTCGGTGTCCAGATAAAACTGGTGGAGTTATATGTCCGCTCCGTATCATTCTCCAGGGCGGTTTCCCCTTCCTCCAGAATCAGATTGTAGGTCCACTGGAGATCAGGGGTGATCCGGAACCTGACGTTCGTGTCCCCCAGATAATTGAAGGAGTCCGTTTCGGAGGAGAACTTCTGGCCCGTCTGGCCGGTTACACGCCGGTAGGCCTCAACCCGGGTAATATTGAAATCCGCGTTGGTAGGGATATCCGTTTCCACCAGCATGATATAGCGGGCGCGCACGGCGGGAATCTCCAAC
>JACQYM010000347.1 GCA_016208225.1 Deltaproteobacteria bacterium
TGATAAAGAAAAATGATGCTTTTTGGAAATGAGCCTATGGAATTTTTTAAGGTAACGCACATTTTTTTTCCAAAATTCAATCAGTGGTGCAAACATGCGTTCACTCACCAGTTCTATTTTCTTTTATCGAAGAGGGTCACCCGGACACAATAGCGGTTTCCTTTCGAAAATCATTCCATTCCCCATTTTCTCCGCCATCCCGTTTCTGACTTTCCTGCTCTGTTTCCTGTGGAGCATCCCAACAGTCAACGCCCTCATTTCAGGTCCCTGCGCAAACTGCCATACCATGCATAACAGCCAGGACGGCACCGCCATGGCCCTCCTGGGCGGCGAGTCCGGCGCAACCCCCAACCCTTACCTGACTCGCGGCAGTTGTACAGGATGCCATGCCATGGCCTCCAATGCCAGGATAGCAACCATTGGCACAAGCCAGATCCCGCAAGTCCTGCATACCGATGGCGCCGGCGATCTGGCCGGGGGAAATTTCGCCTATCTGCTGGGCCAAAAAGGGAGCGGCGCCTCGGACTCCAAGGGCCATAATGTGATTGACTTCCCGGGTCATGAAGACGCTGACCTTTACGGTCCACCGGGCGGGATGGTGCTTTTTTCCCATGATGACGGCGGAGTCGTCAACGATGGCAACCTGACCTGCGCCGGCACCAACGGCTGTCACGGCTACCGTTTCAATGCCGAGTATGAAACCGGTATCGCCTCCTTGAGCAATGCCCATCATGGCAATGTTGACGGCAAATGCGATATCGCCGACAAACCGGCCAACAGTTACCGATTTCTCTATGGCGTCAAGGGATTGGAGAACCAGAATCCAACCGGCAAATGGCAGAATGTCTCATCGGGCAACCATAATGAATATTTCGGACAGACCATGCCGAAACAGCTCTCCTGCGGTGCTCCCGCGTCCAGCTGCCACAACGCGGATGGGATTGGCCCGCCCAACCATACCATGAGCGAATTCTGCGCCACCTGCCACGGCAACTTTCACACCCTGACCATAGGAAGCTCCGACGGCATCGGCACCGGCATCAACCCTTTTATCCGGCATCCCACGGATATTGCCCTGCCGAACCGAGGCGAATATATCGCCTATAACGGCGATAACAGCTACAGCGTCGAAGCACCGATCGCCCGGGCAGGCGCGGTGCCCGACGTCGTGAGCGGCACGGTGGATCCCTCCTCCGGCAATGATGTGGTCATGTGCCTTTCCTGCCATGGGGCGCATGCCACCAATTACGCCGATATCCTGCGCTGGGATTACAGCGACATGGTGGCGGGCGGCGGCGCCAACGATTCAGGCTGCTTTGTCTGCCATACCACCAAGGATGATTAGGAGCCGTTACGAAAGAACCGGGAACAAAATATTTCTTTTTGCAATTTTGATGGCTTCGTAAAAAGTCTTTTTTTCACCACAGAGCACACGGAGACACAGAGAAATAATATTTATTACAGTTAGTTATCTCTGCGTGCTCTGTGCGCTCCGTGGTTAATTTTCAGTTTTTACGAATTCATCAATCAAAACGACTGGGAAACGCCTTCCGGCGGCCAGCATAGTATTCTCATCTTCTCCAGTTCCTCTTCCAGCATGCCCTGAAACAGGGCGACCTTGTAGCCGTTCTTGCCCAGGGGAACGGCTTGGGCCATTGCCGCGGCGGCTGCCCGGCGGACCACCTCCGCATCCAGGGGGGAGTCGGTGATGATCTCTTCCACCTCCCTGGCCCGCCAGGGCACCGGTGCGGCGCCGCTCAGCACGACCCGGGCCTTTGTCACCAGGCCGCCTTCCTGCTCGATCGCCAGGGCCGCCCCGGCCAGGGCGAAATCCCATGACTGCCGGGCCCGCACCTTGCGATACGAACTGCGCAGCGCAGCGGCTGCCTGCGGCAGCACAATTTCGGTGACGATCTCCCCCGGCTCCAGCACCGTTTCCCTGGTCACGTCCTCGGCCGGCGGCACAAAAAAATCCTCCATGTCCACGGTCCGGCTCCCGCCCGGTCCGGCAACACGGAGATGCGCATCCAGGGCCAGCAGCGCCGGGGCGGTATCCGAGGGATGGACGATGAAACAGTCCTGGCCGCCCAAGATGCAGTGGTACTGGTTTTCGCCGCTGACCGCATAACAGGAAGCGCCCCCCTTGCGCAGACAGTGAAATTCGCCGCGATAATACCAGCAGCGCGGCTTCTGGCAGAGGTCGGCATGAATCCGGGCATTCTCACTTTGCAGATGGCTGACGGCATCCTGCAGCGAACCCGGCCTGACATAGGTAAATTGCATGGTCATGATCTTCCCTCCCGGCCCTGTGCGGCCAGTAAGCGGTTCATGGTCAGGGGATCGGCGGGCGACTCCTGCACCCGCACGCCGGTGGCATCATAGATGGCATTGGCAATGGCCGCCGCCGTGGGGATGGTCACCGGTTCCCCCAGCCCCTTGGCGCCGGTGTTGTTGGCCTCGGCGTCCGGCATGTCCACGGGCAGCGAGACCATATCGACCGGCACATCAAGGGCGGTGGGCAGCTTATAATCGTGCAGGTTGCGGTTGACCATCTTGCCGGTCCGGTTGCCATCAAGGATGCGCGTTTCGGTCATCCCCAGCCCGATGCCCATGGTAATGCCGCCGAAGACCTGATTGTCAAAAGTGAGCCGGTCCATCACCCGGCCGCTCTCATGGGCGCCGAGAAAACGCAGGATGCGCACTTCGCCGGTCCTGATGTTCACTTCCACCTCGCAGAACTGGGCGGCAAAGGGATTGACTGCCTTGCCCTCCGGATTCGGTCCCCGGTAGCCGATGCCCACCACCACGCCCTGCCTTTTCAGGGCGGCGATTGCGGTGATCTTCACCTTTTTGCCGTTGCCGGCAACCTCGATATACTCGCCGGTGTAACGCAGATCCTCCTGGGGGCGGCCCAGCTCCTCGGCCGCCATTTTCAAGAGCTGCTGCTTGACGGCAACCGCTGCCGCGCGCACGGCCGGCGACTCGGTGGGCACCGTCTTGCTCCCGCCGCTGGGGGTGGCATACTGGGTGGAGCCGGTATCGGCATGTTCGATCTGGATCGTCTCCGGCCTGACCCCCAGCTCCTCGGACAGCACCATGGACATGACGGTTTTGGTGCCGGTGCCGATGTCGCTGGCCCCCATGTTGAGATTGACGCTGCCGTCGGCAAAGAGTTTGACGATCACCGTGGCCGGCGGCCGGCCACCGCCGGCAACCCAGAGGCAGCTGCCCATTCCCACTCCCCGTTTGAGGTGGCCTTTGTCCTTTCTGGCGGCAGCAGTGCGTCGACGCGCCTCGCCCCAGCCGAAGGCCTCGGCCCCTCGGCGGATGCACTCGGCCAGGCCCGTGGTGGTATAGGGCGGCGCGCCCTCCCGGGCCTGGCTGACTAGCGGCACATTCTTCAAGCGGATATCAACCGGGTCCAGGCCGACGGCCTCGGCCAGCGAGTCCATCATCTGCTCCAGGGCCAAGGCGCACTGGGGATGCCCCGGCGCCCGGAAAGGCCGGGCCGGACCGGCATTGATGGCCACATCCGTCAACTCGCTCTTGACATTGGCACAGGTGTAGAGATCGCGGACCAGCCAGTCGAGCAGCGAGGTGCCGCCGGCCGGATAGGCCCCGCCGCTGCCCAGGCCGCTGAACTGGAGGGCGGTCAGGACGCCGTCCTTCTTCACCCCGGCCTTGATGGTCATGGTGGCCGGCGGCCGGTTGCCCGCCGCGAGCATGGTCTCCTCCCGGCTCAGGAAGAGCTTGACCGGCCGGCCGGTCCGCCTGGCCAGCAGGGCCGCGCAGATGGTGTATTTGCCGGGCTGCAGTTTGCTGCCGAAGCCGCCGCCCACATAGTGGCCGATGACCCGCACCCTGGACAGGGGCAGGCCGAGAATTTCCGCGGCCTTGGCCTGGACGCTGTAAACCCCCTGGGTCGATTCCCAGATGGTGAGGCTGTCCCCTTCCCAGTTGGCCACACAGCCGTGCAGCTCCATGGGGGCATGGATCTCGCAGGCGGTGCGGTACTCCTGCTCCAGGACCACATCCGCTTCGGCAAAGCCTTTGCCCACATCGCCCCGCTCATAGGTTTCCCCCTTGAGCCTGTTGCCCTCCGCCTGAATGCGGACGGCCCCCGCCTCCAGGGCGCGGCGTTCATCCGCCACAAAGGGCAGCACCTCATATTCGACCTTGATGGCCCGCAGGGCGTCGCGGACCGCATAGGGCGTGGCCGCGGCCACCGCCGCCACCGCCTCGCCTTCGAAACGGCAGTGCGCATCGAAAAGATCGGTCACCACCGTCTCGGTGTAGGGCCACTGCACCTGCCGGCCCAGAGAGGCCCCGGTCAGCACCGCATGCACGCCATCCATCTTTTCCGCCGCCGACACATCCACCTTTTTCACCCGGGCATGGGCATGGGGACACCGGAGCAGGGCGCCGTACAGCATGTTGGGCAGGACGATATCGGAGGGGTAGACGGCGGTGCCGCTCACCCGCTCATAGGCATCCACCCGCGGCTCCCGGCCGCCGATCACCGCCGTCTTCCGCCAGGCGGGAAGCGCCTCGCCGGGCAGCGGTGTTTCCGGCACGGCAATGCCCTCGACAAAATAGAGATCATTATCATCATCTTTCATCATTTCACCTTTAACGAGATTAACCACAGAGGGCACAGAGCCCACAGAGATAACTGATTGTATTTAAAAATATTTTCTCTGTGATCTCTGTGTGCTCCGTGGTTACAACAGATTTTTTACGGCTCCATCAAATGTTGCATGGCATTCCGCCCGGCAGGAGCGGGCCGTTACCCGCGCTTCAAGTCGGCCGCCCTGGCCGCGGCCTTGAAAATATGGGGATAGGCGCCGCAGCGGCAGATATTGCCGCTGACCGCCAGGCGGATCTCCTCAGTGGCCGGTTGCGGCCGGGCGCGCAGCAGCCCCTCCACCGCCATGATCTGCCCCGGCGTGCAGTAGCCGCACTGCAGGGCATCCTCTTCGGCAAAGGCCTGCTGCACCGGGCCCAGCTCTTCGCCCTGCATCAGCCCTTCCAGGGTGGTGATCCGCCGGCCTTCCGCCTCCACGGCAAGGGTGAGACAGGCATAACGGGGCAGATCATCGATCAGCACCGTGCAGGCGCCGCATTCCCCCCGCTCGCAACCGACCTTGGTGCCGGTCAGGCCGAGATGCTCCCGCAGCACATAGAGCAGCGACCAGCGCGGCTCCACCAGCAGCCTGTGGCGCCGCTCATTGACCAGGAGGGTGACGGCGACCGCCTTTTCAGCCGGAAGCTCGGGGGCCGAGGCCTCCGCCGCCGCGGAAATTTTGCCGGAAGTGGCAAGGGCCGCCATGGCCCCCACCCCCACCGAGGCCAGAAACCCGCGCCGGGTAACGCCGCGCCGGCACTGGCACTGACCGATTTTCTCATCATCTTCTTCCTTCTTCATTTTTTCTCTCCCGTCAGGTTGAGTTTTTGAACAACACACGGGGTGTCGGAGGTTGCTGATTATTCGGGCAAGCCGGCATCCCGGGCAAGCAATGCGCTACCCGGAATCCATCTTTTTTAATCCCCGCTTTTGCGCTCAGCGGCACGATAAAGCGCGCGCATGACACGACTTGCCATGTTCATTGCAAACCGGAATTTCAACTCATCCTTATTTTGCAGAACTTCTGCAAACAAGGTCAAGAAGAAACAGATTGTCAGTCAAACCCTTGTGGCGATGCCCTGGGCATCCATCCGGAAAAAATGGTGCGCAATCTGCCCTTGACAGCACTGTTCTTTCCCTGTTGAATCTAAAAATATTAAAATTGCCAATCGGATTCATGCGCTGCGCATAATGGGTGCCCCCAATCCGCGGATCAGCCGAGATGAGAATGGAGACAGACATGCGAAAACCGGAAAAAAAGACAATGACGGTGTTGCTGATCATGATTGCGCTTGGGCTGCATTGCGCTTCGGCCATGGCGAGCACGAACTGCGATTATGACATTGACCGGGATGTCGATGGAATGGACCTGGCTCGGTTTTCCATGTTTTTTTTAGGCCATGATCCGGCGGCGGATGTCACCGGCGACAACAGCATCGATCTTGCTGATCTGCGGCTCTGCGCGGAAGAATTCGCCAGGGAGGATGTTATCGCGCCCACTGTTTCGGTCTTGAATATCAGGGACAACAGCGTGGTAAAGACAGGTTTTATTGTGGGAACGGCAAACGACGGCAATGCGCTGTCCAGGGTGGAAGTAAGCCTCGATGCCGGCCCCTTTGCCGCCGCGGCAGGAACGATATCCTGGAAGTTCCCGCTTCCCGTGGGGGCTGGCGGGTGGCGGGACGGAAGTCGGCACACGGTCAGCGTCCGGGCCCAAGACGTAGCGGGCAATTACTCGGCCGCAATCACCCTGGTGGTGCGCAAAGGCAACAACAAGGATGTCAACGGCGACGGTTATGTTGATTTGGCAGTCGGCGCCTCAGGGACCTCAACCCATGGGCAGGTTCATATCTTTCACGGCGGCCCGAACGGGGTGACGCCTGCGGCCCAGACCACGATCTGGGGCGAGGCGCTGTCCAATTCCTTCGGAGATGCCCTGGCGCTTGGCGATATCAATGGGGACGGCTACTCCGATCTTATTATCGGCGACTATGCATACAATCTTTCGCGGGGCAAGGTCTGGATCCTCCATGGCAGTGCCGAGGGTATCGCCAGCAGGGAATTTTACCTTGGTGACACAGCTGACACGATACTCTATTTCAGCCTCTACACGAGCACCAATTTCGGCTGTTCCCTGGCCTGCGGCGATGTAAACGGGGACGGCTACACCGACTTGGGAGCAGGGGCCATGGGTTATCCGGGAACCGTGCATGTCTTTCATGGCGGACCGGCGGGCATCCCGGACAAAGACCTCGCCTTCAGCGACCAGCGAGCGGATTTTTCAATCGCCGGAGATCTCGGGAGGTCGTTTGTTTTCGCCGATTTTAATGGCGACGGGTATGATGATCTGGCGGCAGGGGCGGAGAACTACAACTCTTCTCAGGGCAGAACATTCGTCTATTATGGAAGTCCGACGGGCCTGACGAGTGAGGATTCCCCGCCGAATTATACCGTGCTGACCGGGGATGAGGGCAGCACCTCCTTCGGCTATGTGGTCACGGCCGGAGATGTCAATGGCGAAGGATACCAGGACCTGGTTGTCGGGGCTGCACGGGATTTCATGCAGGGCTGGGTTTACCTGTTTCATGGCGGGCAGGCCGGGATACAAAGCGGGGATCTCTCCGCTGCATTTTCAGCTGATGCAACCATTAAAGGGGTAAGCGCCAGAAACAATTTCGGCTACGCCCTTGCCCTCGGAGATCTTAACGGCGACGGGTACGATGACCTGGCGGCAGGCGCCCGGCTCTACGACTTGAATCGGGGCCGGGTTCATCTTTTTTACGGGAGCGGTTCCGGGCTCGCGCCATATACGGATCTCAACACCATGCCGGATGATTTTCCCCTGGACGGCGAAAGCCAGGGCGATCTATTCGGCCAGGCAATCGTCTTTGACGACCTGACCGCCGATGGGTATGCGGATTTGACAGTGGGCGCGCCTAACCGCGGCACCGTCTATGTTTTCCATGGCGATTTTTCCGATACGCCGGCAGGCAGTCTCGCCGCCGGGGAGGCGGACACAATCCTCTATGGCGGCGCGGATTTCGGCTGGGCCCTGGGGCGATGACCTGCGGCCGGTGGGCGATCAATACATCATGCCGCCCACATAAACCCCTGCCCCCACGAAAAGATCTTTTGTCGGCACCCGATAAATATAGGTAACCTTTTTCGATGCTGATTTTTTCCCTGGCCTGGGCCACATATAATCCACCCAGCCCTGGCCCGGCTCCTTGGCAATATTGACAAAATGGACGAAGATCGCTTTGTCCGCGGCATCGGTCTGCAGCAGCACATGCTCATGCCTGGTAAGTTCAGGCTGCATGGGATGGGCCAGCATTTTCCCCCTCAGATCCATCAGAAACACGTAGGAATCCTTCCAGACATACGGGCCTTGGGGATCGCCAATCAGTTTAACGGCCTCTTCCAAGCCCTTGGCATTGATCATGGCGGCTGCCTCATGGGTTTTCTGCACACATTCTTCCGTTGTTGCCCGCTCCTCGGCAAACGCCTGCGAGGAAAAAAGAACGAAAGTCGAGATGGCGAGAACGATGAGAAATTTTTGCATTGTTTCTATCCTTGATAGTCTCGTAAAAAGTCTGGGATAACGCCCGGATGGCTAAGTGCTCTGGGTCGAAAATTCGGTGACGTATTTTTTATGCCGCCAGTTTTTGTGTGGCATCGTATTTGGCCAAC
>JACQYM010000083.1 GCA_016208225.1 Deltaproteobacteria bacterium
GATTGTCATACTGCCGTGGATGGAGACGATCCTGGTCCCGGGCTGCTCCGCCGGAATTTCCTGATAAACTGCAAACTCCTCCATATTTTTACCCTCTTATAATGAAAGTTGATGAGTTACTTGAATTTTGTCGTAACGTAATTTCAAAGAGTTAAGCACTATCTCGGATTCTGGCCTGTTACCAGTAGAATGCCTAAAGTGCGCTAAAATACTTAAAGTTATCTGAAGTCCGCTTTTAAAATAATTCCACATTATCCCCGAGATCATCGCTGCCGGGGGAAGGCCCTGCAGCGGTCCCCGGGGGGGGTTCGATCATCGGCTGCCTGCCGGTTGACGACGGCCCGTCCGCCCGGCCATGGACCACTGCAGCATGAATATCCCGCTCGCTGTGCATGGTGTAACGGCTGTCCGCCGCCTGAATCTTTTCCGCTTCGCGGGACCACTCGTCCGCGGGAATCAGCGCCCTGGCACCCCTGGTAACGGCATCCAGAATGGTCCCCGCCTCTTCGATAACGGCAGCAACTCTCTGGTGCACGGTAATCCCGCCGGTGACCTCTTCGATATCAGCAGACAACTGCTGCACCAGGCCATTGGCACGGGTGAGTCCCTGCGCCATTTCCCCATTCATCTCCTGCAGCGAGGCGAGCATTCCCTCCACTCCCTGCCTCATTTCCTCAACTCTGGCTTCCATGGCTGCGACATCAGCCTCGGCGCCCCGGCACATGCCCTCGGTAATGGCCTTAATTTCGGTCAGGATGCGGGTTACGCCTTCCGTCTGTTCCCTGGCCTCCACGGAAAGACGATTGATGGCCTCAGCCAGTACCCCGAGGCCGCCGCCCATGCCGCCCAAGGCATTGGCCTGAATCAAGGAATTCAGGGCGATGAGCTTGATATCATAGGCTATGGCTTCGATATCATCGACAAAACTGAAAATTTTCCCCACCGTGTCGGCCGCGCCGGCCATGACCTCGGACAAATTGCGATTAGTGGCTGCGGTGGCGGTAAGCAGGGTGATTACTTCACCCAGATCCTCGCCCATCTCCGTAAAAAAGGTTACCCCGGCCTGATCGGTCACCCCGACCAGATCCCCGGTGTCGCTGGACATGGCCGTCTCCCTGACCGCTATGTCATGGAGATTACCAATAATATTTTCCACCGCCAGCAACAGTTCCGCTGAGGCGTTGCGGATCTGGGCCGATTGAATCTGGCACAGCATCCCGGCTTCAACCGCCAGACGGGCCCGATTGCCAGCATCCCGTTTTGGGAAAACAGTTCTTTTGGGCAAACGCTCGATCAGTTCATCAACAGACTCTGCCGCATGTCCGACCTGCTGGCGTACCGTATCGTGGGCCTGCAGGGATACAACCACCTGCCCCAGGTTGTCCTTCACCTCAGACGCGGAAGAAGAAATAGTGCCCACCGACGAGGAACAGCGATCCACAATACCAGTCAGGGCCTGCAGACTCCGCCGGGTTTTGGCCAGAACAGCCTGAATCCTGGCCTGTTTCTCTGACCCCATGCTTGCCACATTCAGCAGAGCGTTGCGAATCACCGCCGCCAGTTCATTTTTCTGCAGAAGAATGGCATCGGCCTTCTTGACCACCTGGCCGGAAAGACTGGTGACATGTTCGGCCAGAGATCCAAAACCTGCTGACCCGCCACCCAGACGTGCACTTTCTATCTTTGTATAAACACCTAACATTTTTAAACTTTTATTCATCTGCCCAAAACCGGAAAGCGGCGTCTCAACCTGGTCGAGCTTCTCCAGAATTGTCGCCAGGGATTTCTGCTCTACCTCTTTGCGCGCGCCCTCGAGCTGGCTTTCCAAGGTATCCAGAATAGCCACCAGACCTCCCATGGCCTCCGTACTTTTTTCGCCGCCCAGCCGGTTGACCAGGTTGCGGATAAGAGTGGTAATCTCATCGGCCCGATGATAAAAATCCTGTAATCTTTCACCAATGGACAGGAATTCGTCCTCGGTGGAAACGGTGACACGCTTCAACTGTGACGAAACGAACTGCAGTTGCGCAAGCCAGTCCGCACTACCCGGATCAGCCTGATTATCGGGGTTGAGCGAGCCGGTGCTTTCCAGACCGAGCCACGATTTCGCCACACCCGTCAATCTTCTGCATTGGATTGTGCTGACTGATCATTTCGACGTACAGGTGTACGTCGCATTTCTTGACATTTGCGCGCCTTGTGTCCGGAGATTTTTAGTCCCGGAAGGGTGCAAAGGCTCGGCCATCTCTCATTTCGACTTTTTTATGCACGTTCGAATTTTGATGAATTCGCAAAAGTTTTTTCACTGCAGATCAAAAAAAATAATTTTATTCCAGCGTGTTAGCTCTGTGATTCGGTGATCTCAGCAGTAAATTTAAATTTTGTGTAAATACTCAAATTTAAGCGCTACATCTAAAGATCGTTTTTTTGAAGTTCGCGGTTTTTCAAAAATCAATATTATTCAGATTCAAGGTCTACGGTGTTTCCGCCCCTGTTTCATACCTATCTGCTTATCAAAGTTGTATGCATTTTTCTTGCAGGTGATCACTCTGATGGATAGCGAACGAATTTATTCTATCATTTTTTAGCATCGGATATAGGAAAAATTGCCTGATCAGCAAAAAGGTTCCTTTTCTCCTCCCATTTCCTTACTTTTTCATATTCCTGCCGAGTCATGGTCAGGAGCCGTTACGAAACAACATGGCCATTTTTTTAATTTCGTTACGGCTCCTTATACTCAAGGGGGTACTGAAAAGAATGTCGTTCCGCGCATTTCTCTGGCCATGTTATTTTTTTACAACGCTTATTGACGCAACAGGTTCAAAAACAGGAGGCACAAAGGGAAAATCGCCAGGAACAGCCGGCAAACCAGGTACATTCGGTGGTTGGCGCCCCATGGCTGATGCAGCCGGGCGCCATGGCGAAACAACCGATCTCGAAAATCTTGCCATATGGATTGGCAAACACATGGCGGTGGCTGCCGTTCACCTCGATCATCCGGGCGGCGCTGGTAATTTTTGTCAGACAGAATCGACAGCGATAAAAAACCTCCTGTTCACCGCGACTGCTTGCCGCCCCGCTTTCACGTCCAGGCCTGCCCTGCCCCGGCAATCCGCCATGCCGCTTTAACAGGAGTGACGGCGGATACATTCCCCTGTAATCTCCGGGCTCCGGATTCATGGTTACCGCCAACACTGCGTATTTTTCCCTATCTTCATAAAATTATACTGCTTAAATTTTTTTATCGAATCAAGCATGAACTTCTTTTTCCATGAAATTATTTACTGCCGGGTCGGGACCAAATAACCCCATCTGTTTTTTCACCTTGTTATGGCGTGGGGAAAAATTATATAAAATTAGCAGAGGATATTGACTACAGGGGGTGTATCAATTTCTCAAACACCAAGAACATGAGGACGAGATGATTATCGATTGGGCTTATTTCAAAAAAGGATGTGCTTCCTCCCAGAAGGCTCAGGAATCCCTTGAGCATACGCAGGTGGAAATCAAAACAGAGGTAAACGCAAAAAATGAACCCCTGGAAGCCCAGAAAACCTGGGATCTGCTCCAGGTCGGCAAGAAAATCCTGATCGCTTCGGGCAGGAAAACCAGGGAATTTTCGCCGCTGCCGGACAAAAAACAAGAAATATTGAAAATTGTCCTTGGCCGCAGCGGCACCTTGCGGGCCCCGACCCTGAAAATCGGCACAACATTCTATATCGGGTTTAATAACGACATGTATGACCGTTTGCTGAACAAAAGCTGACCCTGCATGCTTGCCAAAGTTTTTACCAGCAGCGTCCTCGGCGTTGAGGCCCTTCCCGTGGAGGTTGAAGTTGACATTGTATTCGGTCTTCCCGCCTTTTCCACGGTGGGACTTGCCGAAGGGGCGGTCCGGGAAAGCAAGGACCGGGTGAAGGCCGCCATAAAAAACAGCGGCTATGAATTCCCGAACAAAAAAATCACCGTCAATCTCGCTCCGGCCGATATAAAAAAAGCGGGAACCGGCTTTGATCTGCCCATCGCCCTCGGCATTCTCGCGACGGAGGAAATTATCGCCTCGGAACAGCTACAGGATTTTGCCGTGGTCGGCGAACTGGCCCTTGACGGCCTCGTCCGTCCGGTCCCCGGCATTCTGCCCATGGTGCTCGCCGCCCGCGACGCCGGATTGCGGGGCATCATCGTCCCCAAGGAGAATGCCCCGGAAGCAGCGGTTGTCGGCGGCATTGACGTCATCGGCATCAGCTACCTGCACCAGGCTGTTGATTTTCTGTCTGACAACGGCACAATCGAGCCCACTTCCGTTGATGCCGCCATGCTGTTCAGTGCCCAGAGAATTCACGACGTGGATTTTTCCGAGGTAAAGGGACAGGAACATGTCAAACGCGCCCTGGAGGTGGCAGCGGCGGGCGACCATAATGTGCTCATGACCGGCCCGCCCGGTTCCGGCAAAACCATGCTGGCCCGGCGGCTGCCGACCATCCTGCCGGATCTCACCTTTGACGAAGCACTGGAAACCACCAAAATATACAGCGTCTGCGGCCTGCTTCCCGACCGGTGCAGCCTGATGACGCAAAGACCATTCCGCGCTCCGCATCACACCATTTCCGATGCCGGCCTGATCGGCGGGGGAAACATGCCGCGGCCGGGAGAGGTATCCCTGGCCCATAACGGGGTCCTCTTCCTTGACGAACTGCCGGAATTCAAGAAAAGCGTGCTGGAGGTGCTCAGGCAACCCCTGGAAGACGGCCGGGTTACCATTTCCAGGGCCTCATCCACCCTCACCTTCCCGGCCCGATTCGTGCTGGTGGCCGCACTCAATCCATGCCCCTGCGGCTTTCTCGGCGATATCAACCACGCCTGCTCCTGTTCGCCGCTGCAGGTAAAGCGGTACGAGGAAAAGCTTTCCGGGCCGCTGCTTGACAGGATCGACATTCATCTGCAGGTACCGGCCGTGCCTTTTCAGAAGGTGGCTTCCTCCCGGGAAGGAGAAGAGTCACAGATCATCAAGGAGAGAGTCACCGGGGCGCGGGAGATACAGAAACAAAGATTTCAAGGCAGGAAAGGTATTTACAGCAACAGCCAGATGAACAGCCGCGATTTGAAAAAATTCTGCAGTCTGGATGCCATGGCCCTCAACCTGCTGGAACGGGGGATGCAACAACTCGGGCTTTCGGCCAGGGCCTATCACCGGATCCTGAAAATCGCCCGGACCATTGCCGATCTGGCCGGCCAGAAAAATATTTCCTCCGACCACATAGCCGAGGCGATTCAATACCGGCGCCTTGACAGGGGTCGATTACCGTAAAAGATTGCAATCGCAGGCGGCATGGCGCCTTCATGCTGCAAAAAATATTTTTGCCGTTGTTCTTCTCATATGAGCAGGGTATGCTCTTGGTGTAAACCAGGATGAGCGGTAATTCGCAGAGATAATCCGCTTACACAAATACATTGCTTTTCCATGGATCATGGTAATAATTGCCGAGGACGCGAGATGACCCAGAAAAACAAAGAAAAAAGAAAGAGCCCCCGCATTCCCGTTCAGTTCGATGTGACCATCCTGCACGATGAGGACTATCTCATTTCATTTACCCGGGACATCTCGGCAGACGGCATGTTCATCAACACACCCGCGCCATTGGCAAAGGGGGAGAAAATAACGGTGGGTTTTGCGATCGGTGCGGAAAAAGCGATTTCGGTCAAAGCAAAAATTATCTGGGTAAACGTCGACTGCCCGGAAATTGACCGCGGCATGGGGATAAAATTCATCAACGTCTCGCCGAAAACGAAAAAGAGTATCCTGCTGCTGGTGAACCGCATCGCCATTTTACCGGATGATGCCCCGGTCAATTAGGAACCGCTGACGAGATGATCTCTTTTCTGCCCTTTATGCAGTTCTCACCATCCTGATGCCCACTTAATTTTGGGCAACGGCGTAGCGTGTCAACCGCAGGGCGAACCAACATTGCTGCTGCCAGCGGGGATGGCAGACATGAGGGTGTTTAGATTGCAGGCAATATCCCGCGACCCGGGAAATAACTCTATCCCCTTCTCCGTTCCGGCTGCCTGCGGCGTTCCTTGACGGAAGAGAGCGAAACAACAACGCCGCTGCGCACGTTTTTCCGCCGATCCGCTCGGTTTTTCCGTCTTTCCCTTGGGGGCCTGCCGGTTTTTCCGACAGATGAAGCCTTTTCAGGGTCCTTTTTCACAGATGGGGTATTGCCGATGATGATATTCATTTGCTTACTCCTTTGCTGCTCTTATCAATTTCCTAATCTCCTGCATCCCTTATCGACCAGTCAATGAGATTACTTTAATTTCCGATAAATAAAAACTCAACTTTTTTCGGAGATCCCGTGGAAAAGGAGAGCAAGGGGTGAAGGCAAGAGGCATAAGGCAACAGGCAAAAGCGATATAAAAGCGGATTTCATCTCCGAAGCAAAACTCCTTACTCCTCACTCCTCACTGTTCACTGTCCACTGTCCACTGTCCACTTCTCCCTCCTCTTCATAACCGGGCATAACGGGGCACAACCTCTTTACGGCCGCACACCTCCCGGTACCTCTCCGCCGGATGGCCAAGGGCGATGACGGCATGGACCGTTTCAGCGGCGGGGATGGACAGCTGTTTTTTGATGGCCGGATCATTTTTTACGGCCTCCACTGCGAAACCGATCAGACAGGTACCGAGTCCCATGGCATGGGCGGCCAGCAGCATATTCTGGGTGGCAAGCATGGCGTCTTCCGCCGGGCAGGACGCATTCTCCGTGCCGCCGACCATGATCACGGCGACTGCCCCGTGGAACAGGCGATCAACACCCTGCTCCTCCCACTCCCGCAGGCCATGGGCCACTGTCCGATAATATTTGCGATAGTAGCTGCCAAGACGATCGCCGCCGAATAACCTTGCCGCCAGCCTGAGCAGAGGGTTTTCCGCCATCCGGTTCAGTTTCTTGAAAAACAAGGCGACAAGTTTGCCTAATTTGATCACATCCTGCCGGCGGTCGATAATGGTAAAGGTCCAGCCCTGGCTGTTGGTGCCGGAAGGAGCGGTTGTGCCGATTTTCACCAGATCCTTCAGCATCTCCCCGCTCACGGGCTTGTCCGTGTAATTCCGGCAGGAGCGGCGGGAACGCATGAGCCGCACCAGACTGGCAGGATCATAATCACCATGGGGCAGCCAGTGCAGATCCTCATGAATGGTTGCCAGATGCAGGAACGCCCCAATCTCCGGCACACTAATCGCCCCCACGGGACAGACCGCCTGGCAATGGCCGCAGCTGATGCATTCCGTGCCGTTCACCGTTGCCACCCCGCCCTGCAGCGCGATCGTCCGGTCAGGACAGACGGCCAGGCAAAGGCCGCAGCCGATGCACTTTTCGCCGTCTATCTGCGTCGAAACCGGGCCGGTCATCACTTGTCCCGCAATCTTTTTCCCAGGGCAAAGGCCTCGCCGATCATCTGGCCCACGCCATGATATTTTCGACCACCGGGGGAGAATATCAGAGGCTTGAGTAAAGCGATATCAGGGATGTTGTTTTCTCCCAGGATCTCCTCGGCGGCTTTGACATCGATAATTTCACCGATAAACTGGGTATGCAGCCCGATTTCCACGATCTGCTTCAGTCTGCATTCCAGAACCAGAGGGAATTCCGCAAGATACGGCGCATCCACCACGTCACTTTTTACGGCAGTCAGCCCGGCGGCAGCGAATTTGTCCGCACTCCTGCCGGAAGACAGGCCGAAGTAGTCGACTTCAGCGGCATATTTCTCAACTCCCACATTCACGGTAAATGCTCCCCTTGCCATGATGCTGCCATGGGTGTAGGTTGCCTCCCGCAGGGATACGGCAAGGCAGGGAGGCTTGGAACAGCAGATTCCTCCCCAGGCGGCTGTCATGACATTGGCCTTGCCGTGTTGATCATAGGTACCGATCACCCAGACCGGAGTCGGATATACCAACGTATTGGGACCTAATGACTTTTTCATTTCATCCTCTCCTCTCATCGCTGTAATTAACTTGCTTTCAGTAAAAATTGTGAATATATATTCGAGGTTTTACATTCCACCAATTATTAAGCATGAAACTTGCGATCTGTCTATTTAATTACTTTCCCTTCGGCGGCCTGGAACGAAACTTCATCAAAATCAGCCGGGAGTGCCTTGACCGGGGCCATGAAGTTGATGTGTTTACCATGCGGTGGGAAGGGGAAAAACCGGAGGGCATGAGCGTCACCCTGCTTGGTCCCCGCGGCATGAGCAATCACCGGCAGGCGGCCGCCTTTGCCGCTGATCTCGCCGCCCGCCTGGACAGACAGGCCTATGATCTTGTCCTGGGGTTTAACCGCGTGCCCGGACTTGATCTCTACTATGCCGCTGATGTCTGCTATACGGCCCGCATCCGGCGGCAGCGCTCTTTTCTGGCGAAACTGACCGGCCGCTACCGGATCTTTGCCGGCTTGGAACGGGCGGTTTTCGGGCCTGAGTCGCGGACCGTAATCATCATGCTGTCGGAAAAGGAAAAAGAGATCTATCAAGCCGAGTACCATACCCCGGATCAACGATTTCATATGGTGCCGCCCGGCGTCAATAAAAAATCGATCAGATCCTGCCTGACCCCGGAAAACAGGGGAAAAATCAGGACAAGGCTCGGTCTGGCCGCTGATGACAATTTCCTGCTCATGATCGGCTCCCATTTCCATACCAAGGGCGTTGACCGGGCCATCGAGGCGCTGGCGGCCCTGCCGCCGGTCCTGCGAAAGGCAACATAGCTTTTCATCATCGGCCAGGGCAGGGAAAAGCCCTATCTGCGGCTGGCCCGGAAACTGGCCATTGCCGATCATGTCCGTTTTCTGGGCGCCACGGAAGAGGTCCCCTTGTATCTCTCCGGCGCGGATTTTGTTCTGCAGCCGTCGCGCACCGAAAATACGGGCAACGCCATTGTTGAGTCCCTGGTGGCAGGGGTGCCGGTGCTGGCCACGGAGGCGTGCGGTTTTGCCATGCATGTGGCCCGCTCCGGGGCGGGAAAAATCATCCCCTGCTCCCCTTTCCGGCAGGAGACCATGAACAGCATACTGCAGGAACTGCTCCTTGCCCCGAGCAGAAAAGAGTGGCAAAGACAGGCCGTCTCCTATGCGGACACGACGGACCTTTACAACAGGGTGGCGGTGATCGTCGATCTGATCGAAGCGCTGGGGGCAAAAAAGAAGACGGGGCGGGCGGCATGACGCATCCCTGCAGCCATGCGGAGCCGATTGTTGTCCAGCGGAAACCGGGAGGGGCAGCGGAATTTCTGCTCATCAACAAACGGTACGAGACTTTTCTGGAGCAGACGGGCTTCACCACCTTTCCCGCCGTCTGGTCCTTCAGCAACGGCGAGGTGATCAAGGAAAAAGGGGAACGAAGCGTTGTCAGGGTTGATTTTCCAGAAGCCGCAGATGCCTGCGCAGATGATTGTCAATTCCCGGCTCACTCCTCCTTTTTTTACATCAAGAAACATCGGCAACGCCTGAGCCTGTGGCAGAGGCTGCAAGGCATCCTGCGGCCGGCACATGTTGCCGGGGAAGGGGTAAAGGAATTTCTTAACTACTGCAGCTTCCGGCAACACGGCCTGGCAACGGCTTCGCCGGTGGCAGCCGGCATGCGGTTCACCTCCTTTCTGCAGGCGGATTCCTTTTTGATCACCCGGGATTTTTTCCCCCTTGTTGCCCTGGAGGATATTATTCTGCAGCAGCCGGCAACCCTGCAGGGAGCGGAAAACGAAAAAAGGAAGCGCAACATCCTGGCTGCCATCGCCCGCTATGCCCGAAAAATGCACGCCAACGGCATGAACCAGAAGGATTTCAACGCCACCCATCTCCTGCTGCGGGAGCCGGATGCCGCAGCGCCGGAGATCGCCCTTTTTGATCTGCAGCGTGTCGACCGCAATCCGCTGAACCGCTGGCGCTGGCCGATCAAGGCCCTGGCTGAACTGAACTGCACCCTGCCCGCAGCAATTTTTACCGGGCAGGACAGGATGTTTCTTTTCAAAGCCTACAAGGACAAGGAAATGCTTTCCGCCCTTGACCAATGGCAATACCGGTTGATTTGCCGGAAAACGGCAAGCATTGCCCGGCACACGAAAAAAAGAGGGCTGGCGCCCAAAATGACGTAGTAAAACAAGTTTGAAAATTGACCTTTCGTCGATCATGTCTATTGCTGAAAAAAAACCGGACTCCCTGCTGGCCATCCACGGCCCATGTGCCGCGCTCTATGAACGGCAGGCCCGGCTGCTCCTGCAGGGTGAGCTGCCCGCCGGCTGGCAGTGGGTCTCCAGCTCGCGCGACACGGCGGTCGCGGCAACCACCACCGAACCGTTGATTTATTACAAGGAATTTCTGCCCCGCAGCCGATGTGAGGCCAGCAAGGCAATCCTGCGCGGCAGCCGCGGCGAACGGGCCCGGCGGCAGGCGGATATTCTGCAGGCGGCCGGGCTGCCCACCCCGGCCATCCTCTGCTGGGGAAAAGGCCGGCAAAATATTTTTCTTATTTCCCAGGGCTTTCGCGGCATCGGTTTTTTTCAGTATGTCAAAACGCATCTGGCAGGGCCCTTACGCCCGGATCAGGTCAAAGAAAAACGCCTGCTGCTGGAAAAAGCCGGGGCGCTGATCGGCGCCATGCACAACAGGGGCATCGTGCATGGGGACCTCAGGCAGAACAATCTGCTGGTCGGAAAAGAAGGCGCCGACTTTGTCTTCAGCCTTATTGACAATGAGAGCAACTGCAAGTGGCCGTTCATTCCCCGTTCGCACATTATCAAAAACCTGACGCAGTTTGCCATATGCTCGGACAATCTGCTAAGCCGTTCGGACCTGCTGCGCCTCTTTCAGGCGTACAGTGCGGTCTTCCCCCGTTTTTCCGGCCGCAGCCGGCGCAGACTGCTGCAGACGGTTTATGCCCGCAGCCGGGCGCGCAATCTTGAAATCGAAATCAAGGGGGAAATCAGGGAAAAATGGCGGGCCCTGTCAAGAAGGAACGCGCGCCGCATCTGTGGGAAATGAGCCACTGTTTTCAGGCCCTTGATATCCCCGTGGCCGCGCCGCTGGGTTACGTCCTGGAGGGCAAAGGCCCATGGCGCACGGTCAGCTATTTTTACAGCGGCTACCTTGCCGGAGCCCGTGATCTCGTTGTTATCCGCCGGGAGCAGCAGGAGAATTTCCCAGCCTGGCTCGACGAGAAAAAGATCATCCCGCGCGTTGCCCGGCTGCTGGCCATCCTGCATAATAATGGTTTCTGCCACGGTGATACGAAATGGGCCAATATCCTGGCCAGGGCCGACACCGGAAAGTTCTGGCTCATCGATCTGGACGGGGCCGGCCGGATCGGACCAGGTCTCGACCGGCGGGCAGCAAAGGACCTTGGCCGTTTCATGGTCGATATGCTTGAAAACGGCCTGCCGGATCGTTTTCAAGAGGAGTTCATGCGGGAATATTGCGGGCTGCGCAGGTTAAACCGCAGGCAAGTGCTGGAAAAAATCAAGCCCCATATCGACAAGACCCTGGCCCGCCACCGGAAAAAGAGAAAAAGCTCCTCACCCCGGGGCATGGAAAATATTGCGCCATGAAACTCCTGATTCTCACCAATAATCCGGAGCGGGCAAGTTACCGGCAGAGAATCGGCATGTATCTGGAGACCCTGGAGACACACGGCATTGCCTGCACAACCGCTGTCTTGCCCGCCGCCCCCCTGGCCAGGTACAGGCTGTTTCGAAAAGCCCGTGAGTTCGATGGCGTCTTTCTGCACAAAAAAGGACTCAACCTGCTTGATGCCTACAACCTACGGAGAAACTGCCGCAGGCTGATCTACAATTATGATGATGCAGTGATGTACAGCGACAGAAGGCCTGACCGGGTCAGCCTGTCGCATCTGCTGCCGTTCAGGCGCACGGCCAGAATGGCGGACATGATCATTGTGGGAAGTCCTTACCTGGCCGAGCAGTCGCGGCAGCTCAATGCCAATGTCAAGGTCCTGCCCATCGGTCTTGATACGGGGGACTACCAGGTAAAACAGGACGGCAGCGGTGACGGCAAAATCCGCCTGGTCTGGATCGGCAGCGCCAGCACCCTTGATTACCTAGCTGATCTGCGGCCGGTGCTGGAAGAGATCGGCGGAACATTTGACCATGTCCTGCTGCGGATCATCGGCGACACCTTCTTTGATCTGGCAAATATGGCCGTGGAAAAAGTACCATGGCGCCGGGAGACCAGGGCCCGGCAGCTGGCAACGGCGGACATCGGCCTCGGTCCCCTGCCGAGCAACCCGTTTACCGAAGGCAAATGCAGCTTCAAGATCCTGGAATATGCCTGCTCCGGCCTGCCGGTGGTGGCGTCTCCGGTGGGCACCAACGGCGTCTTTGTCCAAGAGGGGGTTACCGGGTTTCTGGCCGGTGACCGGAAGCAGTGGATTACCAGGCTCAGCCAATTGATAAAAGACCCGGGATTACGGACCGCCATGGGGCAGGCCGGCGTTGCCCGGGCCAGGGAGTTTGATGTAAGGATCATCGGCCGGCAGCTTGCGGAGCTCATAGCCGGTTTTCTGGCAGCAGACGGGCAGTGAGGAGGGAGGGAATTGCGGATTGCGGATTGCGGATTTCCATCAGCCATGAACCATCAGCTATGAGCTATCAGCCATCAGCCACGAGCCATGAGCCATGAGCCATACACCATAAATCGAGGCATAAACCATGTCAAATCAGGTAAGCAGCTGGGTAAAGAAAAAATTACTCAAGAAAGATCAGAACTTACTCTCTCTCAATGAGCCGTATGCGGTCATTGAAAAATTACTGAAAAACACCGGAGTGACCGGCATACTCGATGCCGGCGCCAGCAACGGCCGGATTTCCAGGGTGCTGCTGAAATCTTTTCCCGGAGCAAAGGCGTATGCCTTCGAGCCCAACCCGCTGTATACGGAGCTGCTTGAAATCTACGCCCGGGAAGATGGCCGGTTCCATCCGCAATATATGGCCCTGTCAGATCACGAAGGCAGGGCCGACCTGTTTATCACCGAGTCGCCGGGCAACACCTCCCTTCTCTCCCCCGGCGACCGGCTGCGGGAAATTGACCCGCACGGCGCAGGCGTAAAAGAGCGGCGCAGCGTTGAACTCGTGACCATCGATGAGTGGGCAAAACGGCACAACGATCTTGCCATTCAGGTGATGAAGTTTGATATTCAGGGGGCCGAGTTAAAGGCCCTGCAGGGCGGGGCGGAGATGCTGCGCCGAGCAACATGCGCGGTGTATATCGAGGTGTGGTTCAACACCCCGTATCAGGGCGGCGCGCTGTACAGTGAAATCGATCTCTTTTTCCGGGAACAGCATTTCATCCTCTATGATCTGTTCAAACCCAAATACGGCAAAGGAGGGCTGCTCATGTGGGCCAATGCCCTGTATGTTGATCCGGCCAAGATTAAAGTGTAAAAATTCTCCTTTACGCCATGAACCTGAAAAAAATATTCCGCGGCTTCTATCATGCCATTTCCTGGCACTACTGGTCACATCGCATGGGGGCCTTGGGTCGGGGCAGCAGATTTGAATCACAGATCATATGGCATAAACCAGAGGGAATTGCCATCGGCAGCAATGTCATCATCAAAAAAAGATGCCGGCTTGAGGCAATAAATTTAGGAAAAACGCCCGGAGCGATTCACCTGCGGATTGGCGACAACACCAGTTTCCAGCAAGGCTGCCAGGTAACTGCCGCCCAGCAGGTGACCATCGGCAAAGATGTACTGATTGGCGCCAATGTGCTGATCACCGACCATGACCATGTTTACGATCATCCTACTCAGCCTGCTTCCGCAATAAGGGAACTGAAAACCGCCCCGGTAACCATTGAGGACGGCTGTTGGCT
>JACQYM010000084.1 GCA_016208225.1 Deltaproteobacteria bacterium
TGTTTCCCACTCACTGTTTGAATGACATTTAAAACATAATTTCTCTTCTTTCTCAACTAACATTGATGGATATGTGCTGTCTGCAATTCCATTAAAATATTCATCTGAATTTCCTCTGCCATGCGGATCATGACAGGCGGCGCATTCCCCGTCGGCAACCGGGCCGTGCACATGCTCCTTGCTTTCTATCTCAACGCGGATATTGGGCAGGGCATCGGAACGGCCCGGATCATCCTGGCCGTGGCAGGTATAGCAGAGATCCGCCCCTTCCCTGACAAGCAGCGCCGGGTACTGGGAAAAATGGGCAAAATGGCAGTTGCCGCACCGCTGCCTGATATAAAGGGCCTTATGCTTGGTGAGCGAGGAGTCGTATTTGCCCCGAATATTATCATGACAGCCGAAACAGAGCTCAATGCTGTCGCCTTTCAGCAGGCTGGGCGAGTCGCTGCCGTGGGGCAGATGGCAGGCCCCGCAGTCCAGTTTGCGGATGGCGGTATGCAGATGGGTCGCCTGTTCCATGTTCTCGGCAAAATCCTGATGACAGTCGAGACACAGCTCCTTGAGCGGCATTTTGAGCAGATTCGCTTCGCTGGAGCCATGCGGGTCGTGGCAGGCGGTGCAGTTGCCGGAGGCGGACGGCCCATGCAGGTGCCGGCCGCTGAATCCGCCCTGTTCATGACATTGAAAACAGAGCGGGCCTCCCTCTGCCGTGGCGGAAAAGTCCGGGCCGCTGCCGGATGGATGGGTCTGTTTTTCCTGACGGTGGCAGGAGAGGCAATCCCCGCCATCCGCCGGGGCATGGACGACCTTTCTGTCCCTGATCTCCGTATGACAGCCGCCGGCCAGGCAGTTTTCCGCCCGGCCATCGGCAGCCGTGATGGCCGGCAGGCAGAGCGTAAACAGTATGAAAACAGGCAGCAACCGCTGCCGCAGAAATCGTTTTTGCTTATCCATATTAAAAGTGCCTAACGTGCCCTGAAATACTTGAAGACTCATTCGTCGGGTTACGCGATACACCCGCTAACCCGACCTACGGTCTGATGGCTCATGGCTCATGGCTGATGGTGGTGTGAAAATTTTTACTTTTCACTCCTCACTCCTCACTGCTGTTGCTCAATCTGCAATCCGCAATCCCAAATCCGCAATTGCCATAATCCGCAATTTATTTCGCAAATTTATTCTTGCTCGCCTCCGTTGCCCACAGATCATGGGCCGCTGCATGGCAGTCGCGGCATTCCTTGAATTTCTCCCATATCTCCGGCGGATGCGGTACGCCATGACAATCCCGGCAATCGGGGATCATCCCGTGCCGGCCGGCATGACACCGCACACAGGGCACGGTCCGGTGTTTTGACCAGGTTGCCGCCAGGGTCTGATAAACCGCCTGATGGCACGAACCGCAATCCTCGGAGACGACGTTTTCCCCGTAGGAGACAACCAGGGGCATATGGGCCTGGTGACAACCGCTGCAGCTCCCGGCGTCCATGGTGTCCGAGTGCGGCCGATGGCAGTTCTGGCAGGGCTGAATCTGCCGATGATAGGTATGGCATGCCGAGCAGGCCAGTCTGCTGTGCACGCTGGGATTGGCCCGCAGCTGTTCATCCTGCAGGGTATGGCAGGTCAGACAGGGTGCGGTCAGATCCCTGGTAAAACTTATTTCCAGCGGCTGATGGGGATCGGTATGGCAGCTGATGCAGCCGGGCAAGCCGAAATGCGCCTCATCCCGGTGACAGCGGCCGCAGGAAGGAACAACCTCCATGTCAGCCGGCGGATGGCCTTGGTGGCACTCCATGCAGAGCGGCTGATGGGCCTTGCCCCTGAGCTGCAGGGTCAGCACGATCGCTTCATGACACTTTGTACAATCCTCGGCCCTGACCCTGGCCTGAACGGCTGCCCCGTCCTGGGCCATGGCCGGTCCGGATAATGAAAGCAGGACAAGCATGAGGCCGCATATGCTCAGGGGATTTGAGATATTTTGCAAATTCATCAGGTTGATTGTTGACAAATAATTTAGCGGATGTCAAGTTAGGAAAAATAATCCATGCCAATCGAGGTTTACAGTTTACGGTTTACCGTTGGCGGGTTAAGGAAAGTATCCAAAATTTTGCTGTTTACCAACCGGAAACCGGCAACCGTAAACCGTAAACCCGCCCCGGTGATCGATTCCATGAAAAAAAGTACCTACCCTCTGCTGCTTCTCACCCTGCTGCTGGCCGGCGGCTGCGCCTGGTTCCAGCCGAAAAATCAAAAAAAGGAGAGCGCCGCGGCCCCCAAAAAAGTCGAGGGCCGGTGCACGGCCGGGGATTGCCAGAACGGTCAGGGCACCTGGCTCTACGACGACGGCAACCGCTACGAGGGATCATTTGCCGCGGGCAAGCCGAGCGGCAACGGCACACTCTTTCTGCCGTCGGGATCCCGGTACGAAGGCTCCTTCAAATATGGCCAGTATGACGGCGCCGGATACGTCCTCTTTGCCGACGGCACGGATGCGGAATGCGAACGGGGCAACTGCGTCACCGGGCGCGGCATCCTGCTCTGGCCCGACGGCACCCGTTACAGCGGTGAATTCAAAAACGAAATCCGCGAAGGGTTCGGCGGCATCGAATATGAAGACGGCACCACCTATTCGGGCAAATTCGCCGACAACAGTTACAACGGCGAAGGCACCCTCACCCTGGCTGACGGCACCGAATACCGCGGCGAATTCAAAAACGGCCTGTTCAACGGTGAGATGCGGGTCTCGTTTCCATCAAAACACCAGTACCTCGGTCAATTCAAAAACGGCAAAGTTGTAACGGACCAGGGACGCGTCACTTTCCCCAATAACAGCAGAGGCACCTGCGTCGAAGGAAACTGTATTGACGGCGAAGGCACCCTGCAACTGGATGACGGCTCCGTCTACAGCGGCCAGTTTCTGGGCTGCAGCCGGCACGGCCGCGGCACCTACACCTTTGCCGGCGGCTCAAAATATGAAGGCGAGTACCGCGCCGGCAAACACCACGGCCACGGCGTCTTCACCTTTGCCAGCGGCGTCAGATATGAAGGGACCTTCAAGGACGGCAAGCGGCATGGCGAAGGGGTTTTCACCTTTCCCAACGGCCACACCAGGAAAGTACTCTTCATTGACGGCGAAATGCAGAAGTAAACGTTCAGGCGTTGATGAATACGTAAAAAATCTATTTTCACCGCAGAGCACACGGAGATCACAGAGAAAATATTTTCAAATTACAGCTGGTCAGCTCCGCGGGCTCTGTGCTCTCCGTGGTTAATTTTCAGTTTTTACGAGATAAGGGACTCAGCAATTATTGATATACCGTTTATCAAGTCTCGAAACGTCCGTCATTCCGGCATGTTTTTAGCCGGAATCCAGGTCCTCCAATGGATGCCGCTAGAACAATGCTGGCATGACGACACAGATAAACGGTATTATTGTAACTTCTAAGTCCCTAATCACGCGCGTTGAAACGCCGGAACGCCTGCTCCTCACTTATTTCGCCGGCTCTGCCTGCTTTTCGGCAAGCTCGGCCTCTTTGCGCAGGTTTTTTTCCACCTCATCCAGGAAAAGTTCGATATGGGCTTTTTTCTTCAGCCCTTCCGCCCACTCGACCCGCTTCTTTTCCTGGAACTGATAGGCGAGCTTGTCCGCCAGCATCCCCTTGGACTCTTCCTCGGTCAGGTCACGGGCCGGATCTTTTTTCACCACCTCAAAGATATGAAAAGAACCGCCATCCTCAACAACGCCGCTGAATTCGCCGATCTGCATATCCTGCATTTTCGCAAAAACCGCCGGGTATTTTTTCTTATCAACACCAAGACGGCGGACAATAAAGGTGCCGTCCAGAACAAGCTTGCCGAAGTCATGGTTGTTCTTCGCAAACTGGTCGAGCAGCTTTTCCGCCGTGGCCCTGGTTGCCTGTTCATCCTTGCCGGCCATGACCAGGATCTCCTTGATCTCGAATTCATCCCCCTTCTTTAATTTACCGGCCGCCTTGTACTCATTGTAAAGTTTCTGCACTGCCTCGTTATCCGTTTCAACCTTCTGATAGACCTCGCGCCCGGTTATGCCTTCCAGCATCCTGCTGCGCTCGATCTGCTGCCGCAGTTCCGCGTCGTTCAGCCCCTTTTCCTTCAGATAACCCTGATAGCCTTCTTCCGAGCCATATGCCTCCTTCAGGGCGTCAATCACCTTCTGCACATCCTCCGGCTTCACCTTGATGCCCTGGCGTACGGCCTGCTGCACCGCCAGTTCCTCAAACAACAGGCGATCCATGGCCCGCTGTTTGATGTCGCTGGTGATCTCATCCGTCAGCTGGGTAACGTTCGGGTAAAAAGCCCCGGCCACCCGATTCATCATGCGCACCAGATCAAGCATGGAGATTTCCGCGCCATCAACCTTGGCAACGACAATTTTTTTGGCCTCATCCGCCTTTTTTTTCATGGACAGATACAGTTCGTTATCCCCGATTGCCCCCTGCCCGGCCGCAAGGGTTGCTGCGGCATTTTTCGTCTCCGGCTGACCGGCGGCAGGGGTACTTGCCAATACAGGCGTGGCGAGCAGAAATGTTCCCAGAAGAATTGATGTCACGGTGTATTTGATTCAGGTCGATGAAGAGGTGGTGAAAGGGCCAACCAACCTGAGCAGTTACAAATTAAGCCGTTGTATAAAAATAACATGGCCAGAGAAATGCGCGGAAACGGCACTCTTTTCAGTACCCCCTTGAGGGGTACTCTTTTCAGTACCCCCAAGGGGTATAAGGAGCCGTAACGAAATTGAAAAAATGCCATGTTATCTCATAACGGTTCCTAAGTTCTAAATATTAGATTTTACGAAGGGATATTAAGAAGTTATAAACAAGACAACCATCAGGCGATAAAGTTCGACTTCATTTATCCCAGCCTCTTAAAATTTAATACTTAAATCTCAGACACAAATCAGGTGGATGGTCTGTAAATATTCAGTCTGTTAGTGTGCAAACGAAAAGAGCAGGCGGGGAAACCCCGCCTGCTCGGTTAATGGTTCATGTTTCCTTGCCGTATTGCAACAAAATCTTACGGCAGGGTCACGGTCAGGTCAGCATCCTGGGTAAAGGTGTAATCGGTCTTGTTGTGCTTGATATCGATTACCTGCACCCTGATGTTGTAGCTGCGGCCGCCGCGGGCATAGGTATGGTTCACACCATTGACCAGGTCTACCTGCGGATTGGTGGAAACGGTACGGGCCCGGTCTCCCCAGTAGATGTAAGCGCGGACTACGCTGGCATCCAGAGTCGGAGCAGTGAGTGTTACCGTATTGCCGTTCTCAGCGGTGGCGAAGTCAGCTGCTGCCACCGGAGGTTCAACGACAACGGCGTTGACGCTGATACTCTGGGTGTCGCTGACGCTCGACTCGTCACCGGCTGTGGCCGGATCATCCACCATGGTCATGGTGAGACCGGCGGTGTAAGCGCCGGCAGCCGGGTACTCAACAACCACGGTGCTGGAACCGTTGCCGCCGACTACCGTACCGCCCGTCGTATCCCAGGCATAGGTACAGGTCATGTTGGTAACGACACCGCTGACCGGGTCCTTCTTGTAACAGGCCGCGCGGGTGGCGTGAAAGGTCACGGTCAGATCCGTGTCATCAGAAGCCAGACCGCTGAAGCTTGCATCAACAACATAGGTCTTGACCGCCTGGGCCGTGCCCGGATTCATCAGCATGGCAAGAACCTGCGGTGTGTAGCCGAGGAACTGGTTGGCGCTGATGGCCGTGGCGATATGACGCCTGCCGTCCATCTGTACGGCAGCGGCGGAGGAACAGGCAACCACGTTGGGCATCATCGGGTTCGGGGCAGTCATGTAATCATAGCAGTACTGCGCCTGATCCCATGAGTTAACATGGTTTGCGTTGCTCGGGTTCTTGTCGCCGCTCACCGCCCATTTCACCCTGGCGGTTGCCGCGTTGCCGGGGGTGCCGTAGGACTGCTGCAGATCGATCTTGAAGTGCGATTTCGCTTCCGCGCGGCCCATGAGCAGACCCATCGGGTTATGCTGAATCTCCGCCATATCGGTCATGGCGCCGGAACAGTCGGCGTCGGTCATACAGGCGCCGTTGTTGCGGAAACCTTGATCACAGGCGCCGGGGGTGCCGGCGACAGGATCAGCGCCTACACAACCATTACCGTTGATCATACCGGCATACGCCTCATAACCTGGCATGCCTGCGTAATTCGGCATACAGGCATTAACGCTCTGTCCGGCCATGGGGCTGAAGCTGATCGGACCGGCAAACGGGTTGCAGCCCAGGGTGCCCGAGGTCTGCAGCTCTTTCAAGGTAAAGCCCTGGATGCCGGCGATACCGTCATACATGCCCATCTGCATTGCTGAACCGGCCGGGAAACCCATGGCCTGATCAAAGGTCGTGGTCATCATGCCGATAACGTGCTGCAGCTGGGCGTTGCCGCCGGTGGTGCCGAACATCGCGTTATTGGAGAACCATGACATGCTGGAACATTCGGCGGTCATGTTGGGCGCGCCGGTCATGGGGTTGAAGTAGAAGTTGTGATGATCGGTGTTGGGATTAATCATGCCGCCCATGCCGTCATTTGCCATCTTGGTCGGATCATTCATACCGCACATCTCGGCTGCGTCGAAATCGGCGAACATGGCCATCCAGTTCTTGACGACCTCATAGCCGCCGACGCCGAAACCGGGCATACCGGCATTGGCCACCGGCTGTACGTAGCCCTCAAAGAAGCCCACCGAGTTGGGTGAGTAATTGGGGCTGGCAGCGTTCATGCTGGAGTGGCAGCTGACACAGCCGCCGCGCGCTGAACCGCCCAGTGCCCATTCTTTGGGAACAACACCGTGGGTGACATCGAAATCAGTATGGATGACGTTCAGGAATTTGACATTCGTGGCATCGGTTTCATTGACATGACCGCTGAAACCGGCCAGCATGGCCTCCTGCTCGACCTGGGTATCGATCTCCCACGAGTCAACAATCTGGAAGCCGTCAAACAGGGGCACGGTGTTGCCGCCGTTCAGCCGCATATCAAATTCCGGATGGTTGTCGCGGACATACTCGGCAACCCGCTGGGTATCACGGGTTTTGACCGGAGAGGCGAACATCGGGCCGGTTGCGCCTTGTTCAAAGATATTGGTCACTGGCTGACCGGCAGCTACCATGCCTGCCTCATCATCAACCAGCAAGAGGCTGTTGGGCACCACCTCGAACCAGGTGGGCAGCAGCGAGGTCAGGACCGGATAGATCTTGGTCTCGCCTTCCTTGGTGGCCCACTTGTGCAGGGTCGGAACAGTCTTGTGGCTGCCGGTGATCAGGTCATAGTTCCAGTCCAGGGTGTTCCTGAAGGTGCCCCGGGCAAAACCGGCGGTCCAGTCGCGATATTTCAGGCGGCCGGGCGCGGAGTAGGTCTCGGGCACGTGGCAGGTCACACAGGCGATCCTGTCGATGTGCAGCTGGGGCAGACCGTTATGCAGCGGTACCGGGGCATCCATGGCGCCGCCGTTTTCCACCAGCCGGGGATTATCCCGGTGGGTATGACAGCCTTCGCAATCGATTTTGGCGTCCAGGTTGTTCTTGCTCTTGGTATCCGGGAAGGAGTCGGCCTGGGCAAACTGATGGTCCATGGCAAAGACCCGCTCCGCCGGATAGGCGTAACCGTGATGGGTGCCGGCGGGGATATCCTCATACCCGAGGGCGCTTTCATCTTCCGGGGTTTCGGGATTATCCAGCGAGCCTACGGCGTAATGGCAGCTGGCGCACTGCATGCCGGCCTTGTCATGCACGTCGATGTCGGGCATCTTGCCGGGGATCGGATCGCCGGCGTTCGGCACCGTGGCGGGATTCATGTCCAGGGTGGACGGCATGAACATGGACATACCCCAGCGGGCATTCTGACCCACGTCATCACCATCGGCGCTGACCTTGTGAGCGCGTTTGCCCATGCCGGTCTTGCAGCCGAAATCAAACCAGTAATCCTGGTTCGGTCCATCCACCGCAAGATCGGTGTCCAGATCACTGCTTGCTCCTTCGTTGCCGGACGGCATCGGATTGGACGGATCATGGATAAGGCCGTAGTTGCCATAGCCGGTCTTCATGGTGATCATGCCGGGCAGACCCATGGTATTCTCGTCACGGGCGTGGCAGACCGAGCAGTTCTCGCTCTTGGGAGTGGTGGCGATCTTGGCCGCCGGGACCTGGACGCAGTCATAAATGGCATTAATCAGATAGGGAATACCCTGGGAACCCCAGGTTGTCCCTGTACCGGGATCGACAACGCTGCCTTCATAGGCATAGTCGAAACAGCCCTGAATGGTCGCCCTGACAGCGCTGCTCACATGGGTGCCGATGAGACCTTCCTGGCCCGCATCATGCACGGATACCGCATTGGCGCCCCAGTCAATACCAGCCAGTTTGCCATCAACATCAAAGGTGCCTTTGGCGCCGGCGCCCATGGAGGCGACAAGGTCCAGCCGGTTCTGCTTCAGACCGTAGTTGCGGTTGAACATATCGTAATCGGTGACGCCGTCACCCAGGGAAACGGTGCGGGTGCCGGGGAACATCGGTGTGCCGGAACAGGTCGGATCGGTCATCGGGCCGATCGGGTTGCCGGGTCCGCAGTCCAGGGTCTTCATCCAGGCGGAACCGGGGTTGGAGCCGTCAAGATGGCACATCAGGCAGTCCATTTCCGCCTTGTTCGTGGCGCTCATGGCGCCGACCGTGACATTCTCCCAGTCTGTTTCATCTTCGGCGGTAGCCGGATCATCGGGGCGGGCATACTTGATAACGAAACGATCGCCGCCTCCGGAGGTCGCGCCATAGGGGTTCATATCGCGGTCATATTCCATCTGGCCGCCGCCCGCGTGGCAGACGCCACAGGTATTCACCCAGGACTGGCCGCCCATCTCCATGGAGAAGGGTTCGGTCAAGGTATCAACGTTTTTAGCCGCCAACTGGCGGTTTGAGGGGGGTCAGTACTTGCCATACATACCGGGCGAGCTTTCCCAGAACTTGCCGCCCATCGCCTGGCGCAGATGATTGCCGTACTCCTCGTTGCGGCCCTGCTGGGAATGGCGGCCGGTGACGAAACCGTGCTCATAATCGGTTACCGTGTAGGTTACCCACTCGACTGCGCCGGTGGCCTGATTCAGCACACCCTGGGTCTTGACGACATCCTTGGTCGTGCCGCCGCCGTCGTAGCTGCCGACCGGTCCGTGGCCGTAGGCGTCAGGCACCAGCGTATCGGCAACTGACTTGTTATGGCAGGCGCCGCATGTTGCTTTCGGGCTGTAGGGGGTAGTAGAATTGGCGACGGGATTTCCTGCGGCGTCGCGCAGGGGCACATTCGGATGGGCCGTAACAACGGTCTGGAATCCGACGAGCAGAGCGGCTGTGGTCAGGGCTGATGCTACTATGCCTGATTTATACCTTTTTCTCATTTTTCACTCCTTAGTTAGCTTCTTCTTTTTAGTTCGATCATTGCCTGCTGCCAAAAACGGTTTGGGGGAACCGCTGCTGCCTTGGAACAGGCGAACAATCTCATGCTTGTAACGGCGCTACCTGAAATGTGAGAAACATGACCCGCTATACAGCAAACTGTGTGCCCCGCGTTGAAATCATCGCATTTTTTTTACTAACTATTTGAAATTAAAATATTATTTTTTAGACGCCAACCATCTTTATCGCCATCTTTCCCCTCTCGGCCGACAGCGCTTATTCACCCTGTCAGGGGGATTTCCCCCTTTTTATCTGCTTCATTTTTTATTGGGAAATCAAACCGATAGCTGGAAAAGGCTATTGGGTTGTTCTACCCAATTCTGCATTTTCCGGAGACGGCAGCCCGATGATGTTTACGGAAGGACTTTCATTTCATGCAGGCTGACTTTTCGCGCCACAGCCATTGTATGGAGAGATAGAAAAGGAAAGGAAATTTTTGACGGTCGCTGTCTTCCCCGTTAATGATATTGGGGTTAACTATGCAATTTTCCCTCTGCTCATGTTCGAGATGCGCAAGCACTGATCCATCCTGCAGGGAGATCAGACACATGAAAAAAAACAGCAATAATCACTCAACTATCTATTTCGGAAAGAAAATTTCCCGCAACAGATATTGAAAACAAAAAAAAGAAGTGGTGCGGCAAATGCCCCACCACTTCTTGTGCGCAACACCGGGTGAGAAATTTCACCCACCGGGCGGGTATTGTTGATTGCGGATTTCGGATTGCGGATTACGGATTGAACATCACCCATCAACCGTGAGACGTCAGGAAGGGCGGGTTGTGAACCCGCCCCTACAGCCCGTGGCCTCTTGCCTCTTGCCTTATGCCTTTTGCCTTTCCTTACGGCAGCACCACCGTCAGATCGGCATCCTCGCTGAAGGTGTAATCCACGCTGTTATGGGTGGAATCCATGACCGTCACCCGGATGTTGTAGCTGCGGCCGCCCCGTCCGTAGGTATGGGTCATGACATCCGTGGCCGGACTGGTGTAGACCGTGCGCAGCCGGTCGCCCCAATAGACATAGAGCCGCACCACATTGGCCGGCAGGGTGGCGGACAGCGTCACCGTCGCACCGTTCACCGCTGTGGCAAAATCGGCGCTGGCCGGCGGCGGCACGACGTTTGCCGCCGTGGCCGTGATACCGGTGCTGCCGGTCTTGCCGGTCACCGACTCACGCATGGTGAGGCTTGCGGTGTAGGTCCCTTCGGCATCGTACCGAAAGACCACCATATCCGTGCCGTTGCCGCCCTGCACGCTGCCGCTGCCGCCGAAATCCCACTCATAGCTGCATTCCCGCTCCTCCGCCGTGCCGTTCACGTTTTCATAGCAGGACGACCGGCTGGCATCAAAGGTGATGGTCCGGTCCGCGTCCGCTGCATGCAGCGCGCTCACATACGGGGTAACCACCAGATCGGTGTTCACCCCCCAGCGGGCCGGATCCGAGTAGCCCCAGTAGGCATGGCACGAGTTGCTGGCGCAGCTGCCGCCGCCCTTGGCAAAGCTGTAGGTAAAGGCAAGCGGCACGTTGCCGTCTACCGGGCGGCCGGCAAAGGTCGGGGCCGGGCTCACGTCATAGACCCGGTTGGCATGGCGGCTGCGGTCGCTGATGATCGCGCCGTCCGCGGTGGTCGCAAAATGGCAGAGGCTGCAGTTGCCGTAGCCCGCCTGGATATGGCGGCCATGGGTATCCTTGCGCGGATCATCCGCGCCGTAGCTCATGGGATAGGGATGGCAGCTGCTGCAGGAGAGCGGACCGCTGCTGTTCCAGGCCGGGCTGCTGCTGCTGTTGATCCGGTCCGTTGATACCGCCGCGCCGTTGCTGTGGCAGTAGACGTTGGCGCAGACCATTGTGCCCCCCGTGGTCACCGTGGTGCCATTGCTTCCTTCATAGGCAAAGGGCGCAACGAGGGCCGCCTGGCCGTCATAACTGGCGGCGGTGCCGGTCGGGTCGATCGCAAAGCCGATCTGGATCCGGTTGTTGCCGGTATAGGAGGAATCGGGCATGCCGCCCGCATGGCACTGCGCGCAACTGTAATTATAGCCGGCGGACGTGGCGTGCAGCGCATGGGCGCCGGCGGTCACCGAACCGGTGGCATTGGGGGTGGAAGAGACGCCGTCGGTGCTCGATACCATGCCGGCCATGTCAACGGGAGGCCCGGCGTGGCAGAGGGTGCAGTCCGGCGCAAAGCCTTTTTTGTGATCGTGGCAGTCAGTGCACTTCTGGCCGCTGTAATGATCCCCCAGACTGCCGTCCCGGCGCCAGTGGCTGGTATTCAGATGGCATGCCTGGCAGATGCCGTCCGGCGTGGAGTCATTACCGCCTGCACCCAACCCGTCATTGCCGGCAAAATCAGCAGGCCCGGCAAAGATGACGTTCTGCCGGATACATTTCACCTCGACCGGGCAGTTTGAGCTGCCGTACAGGTTGCCGCCCATCAGGTCAAAGCAGAGCTGCGGGTCAGTCATATCGATCTGGTCGCCGGGCTGGTCCGGATCATCGCAGTAGCCGATGAACGGCTTGAGCATCTGATAATAGTAGAGGGCAAAAGCCGGATTGGCCTGATCGACCTGATAGAGACTCGCCAGGACAATCTTGCCCTTGACGGTCAGGGTGACGGTGCCGTCGCCGTTGGCTGCGGCATCGAGCACCTCGAAGGTGCCGGCATCATCATCAAAGACATTGCTGCTGCTGATAATTCCCAGGATGAGCCCGCGTTCCGGTCCGGTCTTTTCCATCCAGGCGCCGGGGTCTGTCCAGTCCGGGGAGAGAACGGCGTAGCCGGCGCTGATGGTAATGGTGGAGGTCCACTGTTCCTGCACCACCCCCAGGGCCGGATCACCATTGGTATCGACCCAGCGTTCCGGGTCGGGGTTCCAGGTCTCGGTGCTCATCAGGGTGTTGACCACGGAAACCCCGGCAAAAGTGCCGGTTACCAGCTTATGGTTGACAATATTGTTCAAGGTGTCATGGGTGACGGGAATATGACAGTCGCCGCAGGAGAGATTCCGGTGCGTCGTCATGGCCGGCCCGCTGTCGGTGACGTAATCGTGCCCCTTATCCCATCCCCTCATATCGCCGTACCCGCCGCCGCTGGTGTTGGTATGGCACCTGTCACATCTGGCCGTATAATTGGCGCCGTGGCAGTTGGAGCAATCGCCTTTGGAAAAAAAAGTTCCGTCAGGAAAATCAACCCGGAAGGAATCGAGCAGATTGGCCGCGTTATGGGGTGACATATCCGCTCCGGCGGCAAGCGGCGCCAGCAGCAGAGCAAATGGTAAAATCCTGCCGAACATTTTTTTCTTCATTTTCTTCTCCCTTTTTTCATTAAATGATCAGTTATCAACATGCGATTGCGGATTGCCCGATTGCGGATCTCGGATCGCGGATTGCGGATTAAACTGCCATCAGCCACGGACTGTAGGGGCGGGTTCACAACCCGCCCACCGTCGGGTTAGCGGGTGTATCGCGTAACCCGACAAAAGAGGCCGTCCCGGCCAATAACAAACCCTGCCACCTCGCGAGTTCATGTCGGGTTACGGCGATAAGGCCGCCTAACCCGACCTACGTCCGCGCCATATCAGCCATGAGCTATTTTCTTCCCTTCCATACTCTGACGCCACCCCAGGCCAGCAACACCGCGGCCAGCAACAGCAAAACCGCCGGGGATCGAGAGTGGCCGCCCCACTGCCGCGCCGATTTTTCACCGGGCAGGTCCGGACCATTTTGCCCATGATCCGTCGCCGCCGCCTGCCGGGCATCGCCGGCGCCGATCACCGAACCGGGTTCCGGCGGACCGGAACCAGCGGCTGTTCCGCCGCTCGCCTCGACTCCGGCCCCGGCCTGCTCCTCATGGGCATCGCCAGCCGGCTGCAGGCTCAACTCATCAAGCTCAACCTGCTGCAGCCGGGCGGATTGCACGACAAATTGCGGGTTCAGGCGATACGCCTGCTGCAGCGCCTTCCTCCCCTGCTCCCCAAAACCCTGCCGGCGGTAGATCATCGCCATCTCGAAATAAGGCCTGGCCGCCGAAGGATCAATGGCGGCAAGCTGCTGGTAAGCGGCAATGGCTTCATCCCATTTTTCCAGATGGCAATAGAGAGAGGCCAGGGCCTCGAATGCCCCGCTGTAACCGGGATGGATTTTCACCGCCTTCTGATATGACGCAGCTGCTTCACCCATCCAGCCAAGCTCCCGGTACACATTGCCCAGATGCAGATGGAGCTTGGGTTCATCGGGCGCCCCTGCCGCAGCCTGTTCAAGAATTTCCCTGGCCTGCTGGAAGTCGCCCTGCCGCATCATCACCTGACTTTCCAGAATGCGGCCTTCGATGGTTTGTCCTTCCCCGCTCCATGCCGGGACCGCGGCGAAGCAGAGGTACAGCAGCACGAGAAAAAACCTGGCGCTTGTCATCTTCATCCTCGCTTCGCTGTTCAATTTATATGAAGGTTTCTTTTTTCTTGCAGTGCAGGCAGGGACGTGGGCTCGAGACTTTCATCATTCGTTGTTCCCGCTTGGGGTGATGGCGTTTGGCCTTGGGCAAAAATCCAACACTCCGCCGCATAGTTTCTATTCCCCGCCTGACAATGCATCAATTACCATGCCACATCGTGGGGCCTGGCCAATAAAAACCGCCCCGCCGGTCTTTCCTGTTTATTTTGCTGAAATAGCGCTATTTTTACTCGCTTACACTTCCATGGCTCAGCCAGGGGAGAATTGTACCCTGTCCTGCGCTTGGGGTATTTCACCCAAAAAAGGGCAAATGCCCCACCCAAATTGATTGCGGATTGGGGAATGCGGAAGGGGGATTGCGGATTGAAACGGGGAGAGAATCACGGATTGAGAATTGTGGAAAACTGCATATGGGCAGGCATAAAACCCGTCCCTGCGCCCCCTTTTGCCTGTTGCCTATTGCCTTTTGCCTCTTGCCTTTTGCCTGGCGCCTCTTCCTCCGCCGCCCGGCACAAAAAAAAAGGGGAGCCGGACGGCTCCCCTGATCGTTGGTGCTTTCTCTACTTTTATATACTGGTCAGACGCTTATTTGATATGGCAGGTCAGACAGAAACCACTGTGATCATCTGATTTCCACAGGAAGGTCTCACCGGTGTTCTTGGTGTTATGCACGTCATGACAGGTAACGCATTCCATCCTGTCGCCGTACAGAAGGGAGCGGATGGTGGTCATGGCCTCGCCGGCGCCGTTGACAACGGTATCGGGATTGGCAATCTCATCATCGTGGGCCGCTACATCGATGTAGCTGAAGCCGATGGGATGATGATTGGTCAGGGTGCCTCCGCCGCCGATCTTGAACTGATCGGAAATCATAACGGTGGCGGCGCCACGTGACTCTGCACGGCCCGGATCAAAGCCATACTCATTAACGGCAACTGTGCCGTCATGGCAGGAGAGACAGAGGCGGGAAACGGAACCGGGCTCACCCAGGGTTGCCTCGCCGTTAAAGAGGTGACGATCGGCAAACTGATTGGCATTGCCGTTCACGCCCACGCCAGCCAGGCCGGATGCATCGGGTCCGTCACCGAAGTCGCTCTGGTAGGTGTTATAGAACTGGGAGGTTACACCATGGTTCCACAGGGGCAGATAGGTGATGCCGGCCGCATCAGCCTCCTGGATGGCATGGTGAGGCGCATGACAGTAGATACAGATACGGTTCAGCGGATCGGTGTTCCCATAAATGGAGCCGACACCGCGATCGCTCAGGTCATGTTTGGAGCCGACAATACCGGAACCCGCGGGAGCATTTAAGGAACCGGTGGTGGAATTTTGTGCTTGCGCTACGCCAGCTACGATCAGGCCGAAGGCAGCTGCTACGAGAATACTTTTTTTCATCATCTTTCCTCCTGCTTGCGACATTTGTCATTTTTGACATCAGTCACCTTTTGTAAATAGCTGTTCGCAATCGAACAGCCTCCCATGAATTTCCCCAAATTCCATGAGCGCGTTACAAGTATGATCACGATAGGATCATATTCTGACAGGAGCAAAGTGCACACACTATGCCACAGGGTAGAACCGCCGCTGTTACTTTTTTTTTGCAAATGATTCAGGAATGTTACACGAAAAAAGAACCATCAGTTCCCCATTACCCGCCATTCATCGCCAATTGCGGCACAGGGTCTTTTCCCCCTGTGGTTGAGTTTTTTCACCCAACTGCGGGATACCGCTCATGGCTGATGGCTGGTAGCTCATGGCTGGGGGCTCATGGCTGGTAGAGTGGTTCAGAAGCCGGTTTATCGCGGGCATGGCCCGCTCCTACGGCCCGGATGGTGATGATGTTCAATCCGAAATCCGCAATCCGAAATTCCCGAGTGGCTCATGGCTGGTGGGTATCCGCAATCCGAAATCCGAAATCTCACACCTCCTCACTACCGGTCCTTGCCGCAAAAGGGAGTCCCATTTATTTCGCAAAACACCTTGCATTTTTCCTCTTTTGGCATCATCATTGCTGTGCTTATAAAGTCCACACCTCCGGTCCATTTAGGAGCCGTTACGCAATAACCTCTTCATTTTTGAGAATTTCGTTACGGCTCCTT
The DNA here is from genome assembly GCA_016208225.1 of Deltaproteobacteria bacterium. GTDB lineage: Bacteria > Desulfobacterota > Desulfobulbia > Desulfobulbales > SURF-16 > SURF-16. Next base: position 16,048 of record JACQYM010000084.1, read on the forward strand.
ATGCCGTCTCTGATTTCCAGATGATGGGTATTATTTGATTACAACGGCCTAGTATTCCATGTTACAAACCATGACAAAAACCATGACAAAAGGTGGAGTTGATGCACAACGTTAAAAATTTCCTCTGCTATGCTCTTTTCCTCTCGCTGCTGACCGGCGCCGGCCTGCTCGGCGGCTGCGCGACAACACCCAAACCCGATGCCATGGCCATCAAGGATGGCAAGCTCTATGTCTGCGATTCCCAGGCCACGGTGGTGGTGTTTGACCTCAAGGACAAAAAATTCCAGACCATGGAAGGGGCCAAGGGGCTGGGCAAGGTGGTGCAGCCGCTCAACATCAGCCTGGATGAGCAGGGCAACAAGTTTGTGGCTGATCCGGTGCGCGGCGAGGTGCTGATGTATGACAGCAAGGATTTCTTCGTCAAGAGCTTCGGTATTCCCGGCCAATGGAAACCGGTTGACTCGGTTGCCTATGAGGGCCTGCTCTATGTGGTGGACTCCAAGGAAAAAGAGATCAAGGTATTTGATATCGGCACCGGCGAGAAAATCAACAGCTTCGGCCGCAACAATAAACCGGAGGAAAACCTCGTCCTGCCCACCGGCATCGCCATGGGCGTGGACGAACTGCTCTACATCAGTGATTCCGGCCGCTTCCAGGTTGTGGTCTATGACCGTGACGGTCACCAGCGGAGCGCCATCGGCAGGCCGGGGGCCAATCTCGGCCACTTTGCCCGGCCGCGCGGGGTGGCCACGGACCGGGAAGGCAGGGTTTTTGCGGTGGACGCAGCCTTTGAAAATGTGCAGATCTTCCGCAATGACGGCCAACTGCTCCTCTTCTTCGGCGGTTCCGGCACCGGACCGGGCAAACTCTTTCTGCCGGCTGATGTGTATATTGATTACGATAATATTGAATATTTCAGGAAGGATGCCGACCCCAATTTCGACATTGAATATCTGGTCTTCGTCACCAGCCAGTTCGGCGATCGGCTGGTCAACGTATACGCCTTTGGCAAGGAACGGGGCAGAACCTATCCGAGTGAGGAAGAGATGATTGAAAAGGCTGGGCAGAAACTCAAGCAGTGGCAGCAGGAAAGCAAGTAGCAGGCAGGCGGACACTGATGGAGTCACGACCCCGGGCCGGTAAAATAAACCGCCATGCCTGGTCGCCGGCCAGGGTTCTCCCGGCAGTGATCGGCTGCTGTCTGCTTTGCACCGGCCGGGCCTGGGGAGCTGCCGGACAGTTTATCCCCAGATATGTCGATTTTTCAGCGGATTTCGGCGTCGGTTCCCTGTATGAGTGGGACAAGATGGAATCCTCCACTACCTCCACCCGCAGCGACCTTACCATCCAGGAAGGAATCAGCGGCCAGGGGCTCGGCTACATTTACAGCCCGCTCTTCGTCAGCCTGCTGACCGATGTGACCCTTGGCCTGCAGCAGGAACAGCTGGACAATAACGGCGAGAAATCAAGCTACTATGACGGCAATGCCAACCAGTTCAAGCAGGTATTCAAGATCCTGCCCAGCCACCCCTACAACCTCGAACTCTACTTTCTGCGGGCCACCCCCATGACCGGAGGAACAGCGGGCAGCAGCGGCTCGGTGGTCATTTATGAACAGGGGGCCAGGGCGCGTTATGACGAGCGTCCCTGGGCCAGCACCCTGAGCTATATCAACCACGAGAGCAGCGGCGACCT
>JACQYM010000348.1 GCA_016208225.1 Deltaproteobacteria bacterium
CCTCGGCCATACCCGCTGGGCAACCCATGGCCCCCCTTCCGAAGCCAACGCCCACCCCCACAGTGACTGCAGCGGCGATCTGGTGGTGGTGCATAACGGCATCATCGAAAATTTTCAAACCCTGCGGGAAAAACTGAAAGCCCAGGGCCATGTCTTTACCTCCCAGACCGACACCGAGGTGCTGGCCCATCTTATTGAGGAGCATCTCAAGGGGGACCTGGTCGAGGCTGTGCGGGAGGCCATCAAAGAGGTGGAAGGTTCTTTTGCCCTGGGGGTCATGTGGCTGCATCAGCCTGATCGGCTGGTGGCGGCCCGCTATCAGAGCCCGCTGGTTCTCGGCGTACATGAGGGCGGTTCGTTCATGGCCTCGGATATTCCGGCGCTGCTGCCCTTTACCCGGGAAGTCATTTTTCTCGAGGACGGGGAGCTGGCGGTGCTGCAGGCCAATTCCCTCCAGGTTTTCCGTCTGGATGACGGGGCACCGGTACAAAAGACAGTACAGCATATTGACTGGAATGCCGGCATGGCGGAAAAATCCGGCTACCGGCACTTCATGCTCAAGGAAATTTACGAGCAGCCCCAGGCTATTTTAAATACCTTCCGGGGCAGGCTTGATCCGGAAACAGGCGTGGTAACTCTGCCGGAAATCGGCCTGAGCAATGAAGAACTGTGTTCCATTCGCCGTATCTCCCTGGTGGCCTGCGGGACGTCGTGGCATGCGGCCCTGGTGGCAAAATACTGGCTGGAGAAATGGGTCGGTCTACCGGTTGAAGTCGATATTGCCTCGGAATACCGCTATCGGCGTTTATTGCTGGGGCCGGAGGTTATTGTCATCCCTATTTCCCAGTCAGGCGAAACGGCGGATACCCTGGCCGGCCTGCGGCTGGCGAAAAAACTGGGCGCCAAGGTTCTGGCCGTCTGCAATGTGGTGGGCAGCACGATCACCCGGGAGTCCGACGGCACGATCTACACCCACGCCGGACCGGAAATAGGCGTGGCCTCCACCAAGGCCTTTACCAGCCAGCTCACGGCGCTTTTTCTGCTGACCCTTTATCTGGGGCAGGTACGGGGCACAATTTCACCCGACAGGGGCAGAAAACTCGGCCGGGAACTGGTTGAACTGCCCGGCATTATCGAAAATGAACTCCCCAAGCTGCAGGAGCAGTTGCAGGTTATTGCCGAGGAATTTTCCCGCAGCCGGGATTTTCTGTATCTGGGCCGGGGCGCCAATTTTCCCATTGCCCTGGAAGGGGCTTTGAAGCTCAAGGAAATTTCCTATATCCATGCGGAAGGCTATGCGGCCGGCGAGCTGAAACATGGGCCGATTGCCCTGATTGATCGTGATATGCCGGTACTTGCCCTGGCCCCCAAGGACTGTGTTTACAGCAAGCTTATTTCCAATGTGGAGGAGGTGAAGGCCAGGCACGGCAGGATGATCCTGGTGGGCAGCGCCTCTGATGAGCGGCTTGCCGGCATCAGTGAGCATGTGATCGGTCTGCCTGATGTGCATGAGGACCTTTCGCCTCTGCTCTACGTCATCCCCCTGCAGCTTCTTGCCTACCAGATCGCGGTCCTCCGGGGCTGCGATGTGGACCAACCGCGGAATCTGGCAAAAAGCGTCACGGTTGAGTGATTGCGGATTGCGGAATGCGGATTGGAAGAAACTCCTTGGTTGTGGAATGTGGATTTCGGATTGTTGAAGGAAAATGAATCAGCTGGAGATGAAAGAGCGGACCAAGGAGTTTGCCAAAAGAATTGTCAAACTGTGCCGTAATCTTCCTGCTACCAGCGAAGCGCGACTAATTGGGAATCAGATATTTCGGTCCGGAACTTCTGTGGCTGCCAATTATCGGGCAGCATGCCGCGCCAGATCTCCTGCAGAATTCATTTCAAAAATGGCGATTGTGGAAGAAGAGGCGGATGAGTCATTGTTCTGGCTTGAACTACTCGGCGAAATGGAAATATTCAACCAAGATCAACTGGAGCCGTTAATGCGCGAAACTAATGAACTGATTGCTATCGTTGTTGCTTCAATAAAAACGTGTAGAAGAAAAAAATGATGCGAGATAACAGATTGCCAGTTTGGGAATTCCGCGATCCACAATCCGGGTTTACCAATCCGCAATCAAAAAAAGTAAGCGGGAAAAATAAAAATATTACCCGGATGCGGTTTTACCAATCCGCAATCCGCAATCCGAAATCCGCAATATGGAGTATTCCCCTATGAAGATTCTCGTTACCGGCGGCGCCGGGTTTATCGGCTCAAACGTGGTTGACGCCTATATTGCCGCAGGCCATGAAGTGGTAATCATGGATAATCTGTTCAGCGGCAAATGGGAAAATATCAACCCCAGGGCCAAATTTTACCTGATGGATATCCGTTCCGCCGAGGTGGCCAAGGTTTTTGCCAGGGAAAAGTTTGATCTGGTCAATCACCATGCCGCACAGATGTCGGTTCCTGCCTCGGTGGAGGATCCGCTCTTTGATGCGGACGTCAACGTCAAGGGCTTTATCAATCTGCTCGAGGCGGCCAGAGCCACGGGCATCAAAAAAGTCATTTTCATTTCATCAGGCGGCGCTATCTACGGCGAGGCGGAGGAGTTTCCCACTTCGGAAAAATCACCGGCCCTGCCGCTCTCGCCCTATGCCATCACCAAATCGGTGTCCGAGCAGTATCTTGCCTTTTATCGCCATCAGTACGGGTTGGATCACACCATTCTCCGTTATGCCAATGTGTACGGTCCCAGGCAGATTCCCCATGGCGAGGCGGGTGTGGTGGCGGTTTTCATGGACCGGCTGCTGGCCGGCAAACCATGCACGGTCTATCATTTTCCGGATGAGCCGCGGGGCATGACGCGGGACTATTGTTTTGTCGGGGATATCGTCCAGGCAAATCTTCTCGCTCTCGACAAAGGCAGCGGCAGCGCCTTTAATATCGGCACAGGCATTGAGACGCATACGGCGGACCTGTTTCGGACGGTATTCACCGCCATGAAAGAGGCGGTTCCCGATTTGTCCGACGAACTGCGGAAATTCGCCACCGGCGCAGCCCGGCCGGGAGATTTGACCAAAAGCTGCCTGCTCTGCGGCAAGGCGAAAAAGGAACTTGGTTTTGCGCCGGAATTTTCGTTGGCTGCCGGGCTGGCGAAAACGGTGAGTTGGCGGGTTGGGCGCTAGTACCCTGTAATTCTTAATCCTTCGTAGGTTGGGTTAGGCCGTTGTTTGGCCGTAACCCAACACCAGAGACGCCTTTGGCGGTAGGTTACGCTTCGCTATCCCAACCTACGGAAAATACAAAGCAATCAATGTCGTGACATGGTACTGGCCAGGGGATTAGGAGTTTTCTGAAGGGGAGGGATAACAACCACTCCCCATCACCGCAAGCGGGAACAACGAACAATGAAGGTCTCGCGCGGTAGGAGCGGGCCATGCCCGCGATAAGATATCCGCAAAGGCCGAAGGTCGCGGGCATGGCCCGCTTTTACGTCCCCGGCACAACAGGACAGGAAAGAGACTTGCCTAAACACCTAAACAGCTAAAGAACTGAAAGACTATTCGTGGTGCGATAAAGGAGAATATAAATGACCACAACAATTGCCGTTGTAGGGCTTGGCTATGTCGGCCTGCCGCTGGCCGTTACTTTTGGCAGGAAATTTCCCACTATTGGTTTTGATATTAAAGAACCGGCCATTGCAAGCTACAAGCAAGGGGTTGATCCCAATGGCGAAGTCTCGGCCGAGGATTTTCAGGCAGCTGATCAGATTATTTTTACCCATGATCCCGCAGCCATTGCCCGGGCGGATTTTATTGTTGTCGCCGTGCCCACGCCCATTGATAATGCCCGGCAGCCTGATCTGTCCCCCCTGAAGGGCGCCAGCGTGACCGTGGGCAGAAATATGAAAAAAGGCGCGGTGGTGGTCTTTGAGTCCACGGTTTATCCCGGCACCACGGAAGAGGTGTGTGTGCCGATTCTGGAGAGGGAGTCAGGCTTGCGGTGGCAGAGCGATTTTTTTGTCGGCTACTCCCCGGAACGCATTAATCCTGGCGATAAGGAGCACACCCTGACCAAAATCATGAAGGTGGTGTCCGGGGACACGGAGGAGACGCTGCAGAAGGTCGCCGCCGTTTACGAGTCGATTATCGAGGCCGGCATTTACCGCGCCGGCAGCATCAAAGAAGCCGAGGCGGCCAAGGTCATTGAAAACACGCAGCGAGACCTGAATATCGCGCTGATGAACGAGCTGGCTGTCATCTTTGACCGTCTGGGCATCGATACCCTGAACGTGCTCAAGGCGGCGGGCACCAAGTGGAATTTTCTGCCGTTCCGGCCGGGTCTGGTCGGCGGCCACTGCATCGGGGTTGATCCCTATTACCTGACCTACAAGGCGGAAACCGTCGGCTACCATCCGCAGGTGATTCTGGCCGGCCGGCGCATCAATGACGGCATGGGAAAGTATATTGCCGAGAAAACCGTAAAACTGATGCTGGCCGGCGGTCTTGATCTGCAGAGAGCCAGAGTGGGCATTCTGGGGCTTACCTTCAAGGAAAACTGCCCTGATCTGCGCAACTCAAAGGTCTTTGATATTATTCACGAACTTGAAAGTTTCGGCATTAAACCCCTGGTGCACGACCCGAGGGCGGACAGTGCGGATCTGGAGAAGTTTTTCGGGATCACCCTTTCTCCTTTGAAGGAAATGCAGGAGCTTGGTGCCTTGATTTTTGCCGTGCCGCATCGGGAGTATCTGCAGCGACCGCTGCAGGAATTCACGGATAGGCTCGCACCAGGCGGCTGCCTTGTTGACGTCAAGTCCGCGCTTGATGAAAAAGAGGTTCAACAGCACCAGGTAAGATTCTGGAGGCTCTAAGGATTGCGGAATGCGGATTGCGGAATGGGGATTGCGGATTTTACGTTCTCCTCCCCTTTCAAGGGGGAGGCCGGGAGGGGGATGGGGTTGGCGCCAACGGGTCAACAGTTACCCCATCCCCACCCTAACCCTCCCCTTGAAAGGGAGGGGATAACAACCAACCCCTATCTCGGGGTAGTGAATAACAATTACCCCCCCATCAGCCCTGCCGGCACAACAAGGCAGGAAAGAGTTTGCTTGAGGCGCTTTGAATGACAGAATACGAAAAGATACAGAATCAGATAAAACAGACACCCGGCCGCTGGCTTGTCACCGGGGTGGCCGGTTTTATCGGCTCCAACCTGCTGGAAACCCTGCTGAAGCTTGACCAGCACGTGGTGGGGTTGGATAATTTTTCCACGGGATTTAAGCATAATTTCGATCAGGTGCAACAACTGGTGCGGGAAGAGCAGTTGCAGAGGTTTACCTTTGTTGAAGGCGATATCCGCAATCCCGCCACCTGCCAAGATGTCTGCGGGCAGGTGGATTATGTCCTTCATCAGGCGGCCCTCGGCTCCGTGCCCCGGTCCATCGATGACCCGCTGCTGACCAATGAGAATAATCTTACCGGCTTCCTCAACATGCTGGTGGCGGCCCGCGATGCCAGGGTCAGGCGCTTTGTTTATGCGGCTTCAAGCTCGACCTATGGCGATCACCCGGAGCTGCCCAAGGTAGAAGAAAGGATCGGCAGGCCTCTCTCCCCATACGCGGTCACCAAATACGTCAACGAGCTGTATGCGGATGTTTTTGCCAGGACCTACGGTTTTCAGACCATCGGTCTGCGTTATTTTAATATTTTCGGCAGGAGGCAGGACCCGAACGGCGCCTATGCGGCGGTCATGCCCAAATGGTTTTCCGCCCTGATTCGCGGCGAAGCCCTTTTTATTAATGGCGATGGCGAAACAAGCCGGGATTTCTGTTATATTGACAACTGCGTGCAGGCCAATCTGCTGGCCGCCACCACCGCAAACCCCGATGCTTTGAATCAGGTTTACAATGTTGCGCACGGCGAAAGGACAACCTTGAATGAACTGTTCGAGCTGATCCGGCAGCGGGTGCGCGCAATCCTGCCGGCAACCAAAGAGGTACTGCCCACCTACCGTGATTTCCGGCCCGGTGATGTGCGCCATTCCCAGGCCGATATCAGCAAGGCCAGAAAATTGCTGGGATATGAGCCGAAATTTTCAGTAAAGGACGGGCTTGATCAGGCGGCAGAATGGTATGTGAGGAATTCAGGATAGGGGTTAAGGTTGGTAGGGGTAGGGGTTAAGGTTGATAGGGGTTAAGGGGTTAAGGTTGGTAGGAAAACCCTGAAGACTAATAACCTGATAACAACCTGAGTAGACCCCCCATGCCGTTGCTAACATCCCTAAGTCCCTAAACCCCTAATCACCTTAACCCCTTAACCCCTTGGCCTTAGCCCCTTAACCCCTTAACCCCTAAATTCCTTAACCCCTAAAACTCATGAACATAAAAAAAGTGCTCATCACCGGTGCTGCCGGATTTATCGGATTTTTCCTGGCCAGACGGCTGCTGGCCGATGGCGTTGAGGTTGTCGGCCTTGACAACCTCAACGATTACTATGACCCGGCATTGAAAAAAAGCCGTTTGGCGCAACTCGAGGCCATGCCAGGATTTACTTTTGCGAAAATTGATCTGGCTGACCGTCCGGCAGTGGCCAAGCTTTTCACCCTGCACCGCTTTGATGCGGTGGTCAACCTCGCTGCCCAGGCAGGAGTCCGCTATTCCCTGGAAAATCCCCATTCTTACGTGGACAGCAACGTGGTCGGCTTTGTCAATATCCTGGAGGGGTGCCGCCACAATGGCGTTCAACATCTTGTTTTCGCCTCGTCGAGTTCCGTCTATGGCGGCAACACGAA
>JACQYM010000349.1 GCA_016208225.1 Deltaproteobacteria bacterium
AAAGTATTGTGGTGGCGGATGGCGCGGTAGAGATCCGCAGGCTGAACGAGCTTGAGTATGTGAAGGGGCAGGTCTGGGCCAACATCTGGCAGGAAAACCGTATCGTCATGATCGACCCGACGGACGGCCGGGTTGCCGGCTGGCTGGACCTCAGCGACCTTGCCGCCCGATATGCTCCGGCTGATGTGGACAGTGTGCTGAACGGTATTGCCTACGACAGCGAAAATGACCGCATCTATATTACCGGCAAACGGTGGAGCAAGATTTTTGAGATCAGACTGGTGCAAAAGCGGAATCATCAGTAGGGCGAAAGATGACCACAGAGCACACGATTTTGCCCCTCTCCCCTGACGGGGTATCAAAGCGCCAGGCGTGCTCTGTGGTACCGAAAGCCTGCGGACGGCAGGGCGCGGTTTATGGTACCGTAACCGTCAAGTCCGTATCATCGGCAGATGTGTAGTCCAGCTTCTCATGGCCGCTGTCCACTGTGCTGACCCGGATATTGTACGATCTGTCCCGGCTGTACACGTGGGTAGCGGCATCAGAGGCAGCCGGATCAACCAGCACGCTGCGGGTCCGGTCGCCCCAGTAGATATAGGCCCGAGCCAGGTCCGCGGCTGCCGTGTCAAAGGTGAGCGTCACGGCGCCCCCCGGACAGCCTGCATCATCGGCACATTTATAGCCGTCGTTGCCGCCGCCGACACAGCGGTTTGCCACACAGCTCGCCGCGGTAACCGCGGTGCTGAAGGAGGCGCTCTTGTCCGCCGGTTCGACGGTCGCCGCGGTCACCGTAATGGTGCTGCTTTCCGACTGGCCTGATACCGGCTCGATCATGGTGAGCGTGACGTCATACGTGCCCGCCGCCGCATACTGAAATACCACCAGCTCGGTATCGGCACTGCCGCCGACCACGGTTCCCGCTCCGCCGAAATCCCAGGCAAAGGTGCAGGCCAGATCGGTGATGGTCTGCTTGATGTTGGGATCGTAGCAGTCATCATCGGTAAAGCAGGCGGCCCCGTCGTCGGAGCAGCCGCCGGCAATGTGATTGACCGGGTCGGGATCGCTCGTGTCCGGCAGCGGATTGGAGCAGGTTGGCTGGGGAAACGACTTGTCGTAACACGCAGCCCTGCTGGCGTTGAAGCTTACCACCAGGTCGGTATCCGGTGACGCCAATCCACTGACAAAGGGAATAATGTCCACCTCGGCCCGGGCCGGCACGGCTCCGCCAATTGCCAGCAGACCAGCTGCCAGCATCGTCAGATATCTTTTTTTCATCTTCACTCCTGTTTTATGTCATTGGTAACCTCATAATCGGCCGGTCGCATTCGTGACTCATGCAGATGCGGCCCGCCTGCGCTCAGGGTTTCGGGGAAAATGGTTTAAAATATGAAGAGCGGTCTTCGCTCCGTTTGTTTCGCTCAGGTCATCCCGCGGCAGAAAGCTCAGCCGTAAACCGTAAACCGTAAACCGTCAACCTCTCAGGGATTGACCACCGTCACCTCAAGGGACGGCTCTTCCAGGTACGTGTACGTCATCATGCTGTGATAAATGTCATAGACAACCACCCGGATGCGATACGTGCTGTTGCGCGCATAACGGTGCGTAACAGGCCCGATGGGCGGACTGATAATGGTGTTCAGCCGGTCGCCCCAGTAAACATAGACCCTGGCCACCGGTACCCCGGCCGTTGTGGTGTCGGGCACCGTGACCGTGACCAGCCCGCTGTCCGGATCAAAGGTAGCGCCGAGAGTCACTCCCGCGGGCGGGGCAACCTCCTCGACGGTCACGGCGGTGGTCTTGTCGTTTTCCATGGAGTGCCGGTTGGCGTCCCATACATTCCAGGTTATCTGATAATCGCCCGGTGCCGGGTAAATGTGGCTCGTTGTACAACTGCCGCTGGTCTCGCTGCCGTCGCCCCAGGTGAAGGAACAGGTGAAAGGCAGGGCGCAGTCGTACTGCTCATCGCCGCAGCGGGTGACGTTGACCTGAAAATCGATCTCATTGGATTCATCGCCCATGGAGAATGAAGGCGAGGCATAGAGATAGATCTTGCCCCAGCGGATGGGCGTATTGAACCCGAAATAGCCGTGGCAGGAGTTGGTCGAACAGGTACCGCCGCCGGCATCAAACTCATAGACGAGATCCAGCGCAAGATCCTGGCCATTGGCCCGGAAGGTGGGGGCGCCGATCACATCATAGCGGCCGTTGCCGTGGTTGCCGGTGGCCGCGATGGTGGCGCCGTCCGTGGTGGTGCCGTAATGGCAGGTGCTGCAGGTGAATCCGGCGTTGATGTGGCGCTGATGGCTGTTTGATTTGGGCTGGTCCTGGCCATAGGCGGGCGGATAGGCATGGCAGGAATTGCAGTCGGTGCTGCCGAGGGTCCAGGAAGGGGAGGTCTGCCCGCCAGGTATCCCCGTGGCCACCGAGGTGCCGTCGCTGTGGCAGTAGACCGTGCAGGTCATGGAACCGCCCGTGGTTATCATGGTATTGTTGGTGGCTTCATAAATGTATGGAGGAGACAAGTGCTGGCCGTCGTAGCTGTTGCCCGTGGACTCCTGGCCGGCAATGGCAAAACCGAGCTGGATGCGGTAATCGTCAACGATCGGCGTGACAGGCATGCCGCCGCTGTGACAGGTCTCGCAGGAAATGCCGTTGTCAATGGCATGCACCCGATGGGCGCCGGCGCTTGACGCTCCGGTCGGCGCCGGGTTCCAGACCAGGCCGTTTACCTCGCCCGGGGTATGGGCGACAGGGGGGAAGCCGTGGCAGGCATTACAGCTGGGCCGGAAACCCAGTTCATGTTCGTGGCAGCCGGTGCAGTTCTCACCGTTGAAATGGTCGGCCAGGGTGCCGTCGCTGCGCCAGTGGGCGGTCTGGGTGTGACAGACCTGGCAGATTCCGGTCGGGGTCGGATCGATGGCGCCGGTCCCTTCATTTTCGGCAAGTCCGGCCGGCGTGCCGGGAAAATCAACCGGTCTGCCGTTGATCGCTGTTCTGATGTACTGGCCGTAGAGAATCTTGAAGTCGCGGACCGTGGAGATGGCCGACACCTCGCCCGATACGGTGATGGCAGTTGGCGTGGCGGACACGATCTCACTGGAAAAATCCACATATTTGTTCTGTTCGGCATCCCACAGCAGCCCCTGCACCAGCAGGACCAGGCCGCGCTCGGCCCCGGTCTTGGCGGCCCAGGACGCAGGGGCCTGCCAGCTGATGTCATGGACAACGAGGGCGCCGAGCTGAAAGGTGGTGAAACCGGCAGCCGAGCTGTAGCTGGTAAAGGTTCCCTCCACCAGCGGCGTGGAGCATTGCGCGGAAACATGCGGATCGTGGCAGTCAACGCACTGCCGGGCCCATTCGCCATAATTGCCGCTGCCGATGATCGCGGCGGAATGGGTGGCCATTGCCGGGGCGCTGGTTTTCGAATAGCCGGCGCCGGTGGTGTTGTTGTGGCAGAACTCGCAGGCCGTCTTCGGCCCCATGTGGTTCTGGTGGCAGTCGATGCAGTCGATGTTGTTTGCCGACCAGTGCGGGGCTGTGTTGGCGAAGCCGATCTGCGGCCCAGCCGCGCATCCCAGCATGACCAGGCTGCTGCAAATGATTTTTTTCATCTTGTTTTTCTCCTCATGCGGATCACGGCGCACCGGTCGTTAGAAAGACGGGACGTCAACCTGGATGTTGGGACTGAGTGCGATAAAGCTTGAGCCCGCATTGTCCTGCACGGACCACTGCACATATCTTCTGCCGCCGGATGTGTAGGTATGACTGAAAGTCTGTCCCGAGGGAGAAGAGGTCAGGTTGAGCGGCAGCAGGTCAGTGGCGCCGTCGCGCCAGACAATGCGGGCGTTGCCCGGTCCGGCATGGTTGCAGGCGTCAAAATCGGCATCCGTGGATCGGTCGGTGATGGTGACCGTGTAGCCGGTGATCCGGGCCGGGTCGCCCGGGTTGCCGTACACCGGGGTGTAGACAATGTTTGTCCTGTCCACATTGGGAACCGGATTGATATTGGCCGTCCCGGCCGAAGAGGTGACCGGGTTGGTTTTGGTGCCGCCGTCCAGGGTGTGCATTTTTGCGTCCCGCACCGTCCAGGTGACGTTGTAGTTCGTGCTGGTCTGCGGATAGACATGGGTGTGGCTGGCCAGCGGCCCTTCATAGTCCCATGCCCCGTCACTCTCCCAGTCGATGGAGTAATAAAAAGGAGGCACGGCATTGCCGGAGGTCACATTGATGGTGAAGTTGATGGAGGCGCATTGACTGCCCGGGCTCCAGGAAACACCGGCCGTGATGGCGCTGAAGCCCCAGGGCCGGTCGGCGCTGGTGCCCATGTTGGCATGGCAGTTGATGCTCTAACAGGTGCCGCCGCCCGGATCATAAGTATAGGTGAAATTGACATTGCTCGGAATCTGGCCGACCACAAACACCGTGGCCGTGGGATCAGGGGCAACGTCGTACTGCCGGTTGACATGTCGGCTGCGGTCGGTGATGGTTGCACCGTCCGTGGTTGTCTGGTAATGGCAGAGGTTGCAGGTGTAGCCGTAACTGGCGTGCAGGACATGCTTGTTGGCCTTTGGGGTATCAGCGGCATAGGCCGGCGGGTACCCGTGGCATGAGGAGCAGGAAGTAGAGCCGTCCCAGGCGGGGGAACTCTGATGCGGGCCGGGGAAGGTGGACGGATCAAAAAAGCTGGTGGCGACCGCCGTGCCGTCGCTGTGGCAGTAGAAATTCTCGCAGCTGGTGGGAGGGCCGGCGGAGATCAGCGTGCCGTTCGTGCCCTGGTAGCTGTACGGGCTGGCCAGTGGCTGGCCGTTATAGATGGAGCCGATACCGCTGAAGCCGAACAGGTCAAAGCCGATCTGCAGCCGGTAGTCGTCGACAACCGGGGTATCCGGCATGCCGTTGAAGTGGCAGGCATAGCAGGAGATCTGATAATCGACGGCGTGGCGCTGATGGGCGCCGGAGGTGAGGGCCCCGGTCGGGGCCGGATTGACTACCAGCCCGTCGATGCCCTGGGGCGCATCGACCACGGGCGGATAGCCGTGGCAGGCATTGCAGTTCGGTTTGAATCCGTCGTTGTGTTCATGGCAGGCGAGGCAGCGGGTGGCGCTGTTGTGGCCGTCGCCGGCCACAGCTGTATAATGATTTGTTGAGGTATGACAGGCCTGGCAAATGCCGTCAAAGGGCGCGGTGGAGCGGGCATAATCGCTGCCCGTGGCATTGTCGATAAAGGAAACGGGCACCGTTGCCGCGGGCAGACCGAACTGGCCGTCGGACCGGCTGGTCACCTCGTCATGCACCATGGCCATGTTGCCGTCACCGTGGGGATCATGGCAGTCCCAGCAGAAATAGCCGCCGTCAGAGAATTCGTTATGCCGTCCGCCGGCGTGGTTGGCGTCGATTTTGACCACCGCGTTGACCGGGCCGTATGTTGTGGCCGGGCCGTCAGGATCAAACCCGGCCGAGTCGCTGCCGTGGCAGGCCAGGCAGTTGGCGTTCTGACCCTCGGCCCCGGGGGCCGTGGTGTTGGCCAGTCGGAAAGGGTTGGCCGACTCGCCATGCCTGACGTTATAGTCATGGCAGTAATCGCAGGCCAGGCTGATCCCGTTTCGGCCGTGGCCGCTGCCGGTCCATTCGGCGGCATCGATGGCGGCGGCAATGAAATTCATGGCGTAGTCATTGATATCAGCCGCGCCGAGATGACAGTCGGCGCAGGTGCCCGGCGGTTTTGCCGGTGTCTGGCAGCCTGTTGTGTCGTGGCAGTCGAAACAGCCGGCACTGGAGATGCCCGGCATGATCAGCATGGCGAGACCGGCAAGAATGCCGGACCTGGCAATTGTGCGTTTTTTCACGTCTCCCCCTCGTGGAAAAAAATAAGTTGCCGGTTAAAAATGATGGCTTTGGAAAAACCACAGCGCAGACGGAGAACACCGAGTAATTTTTATTTCAGTCAGTCAGTTTCTGTGGTCTCTTTGTACTTTGCGGTAGATTTTCAGTAATTTTAGCTAGTTCAGCTGCGTTACGTTTTCAGGCGCTTTTGTTGTTGTTAGGCAGAAAAGCTTAAGGGATTATCTACAGCAAAAAATGAGCCATGGTTCATTGATTTAAGCTGTAATTGTTAAATATTTGAATTAATTAAAATAAATGGTAATTATTCTGGATGGGGCGGCTGGGATGGCAGCGGAGGTGGTGGGGAGTATGCCCCAATGGCGGGGCATTTGCCCCAACGGTTTGTGGGGAAAAGGCGCAAGCGATTGGGGATTGCGGATTTCGGATTGCGGATTGGGGAAGGCAAAAGGGGGAAAGGGCGGTTTCATGCCCGCCCAAACTTGGATGAATTCGTAAAAAGTCTGTTTTTAACCCGGAGCACACAGGGATACAGAGAAAACATTTTTAATTACAATTAGTTATCTCTGTGGACTCTGTGCTCTTTGTGGTTAATTTTTTCAGTCGTAGGTCGGGTTAGCAGGTGTATCGCGTAACCCGACAAAAGAGGCCTTCCCGGCCAATAACCAATCTCGTGCGAGTCAGGCAAGTTCATGTCGGGTTACGGCGATAGGGCCGCCTAACCCGACCTACACGTTCCATCAGCCACGTTCCATCAGCCATGAGCTATCAGCCA
>JACQYM010000321.1 GCA_016208225.1 Deltaproteobacteria bacterium
CGTGTGCAGGGCGAAAAGGACGATCACGACCAGCATCAGAATATAAAGGATCCTGTCAAAGATGGCCCGATCGCTCTCATCCAGTTTGGTTTGCCGCAGGATACGGTTGGTTGTGAAACGGGAGATTAATTTGGCGAGGAGCAGGCCGATGGCAAGAATCAGGACGGCGATAAAGACTTTCTTGATCGTGACGGATTGATCGTCAATGACCCACAGTTCATAATCAAGGGTATTGAGGAAATTAGCGGTCAGCTTCCGCAGGATGTCGGTTACTTTGATGTTTGTCTGTCTGGCGTTGATTTCCTCGAGGAAACGGTTTTCAAACCGGGCCATGGTTTGCAGTCTGGAGAGATATTCAACCGTGCGTTCCAGCAGTTTGTCGAGGGCTTCCAGCATGATGCGCTGGTTTCTGGCGATAACAGGATCAAGCCCCTGCATGGCAAGCTGCATTTTTACCGAGGCGATCTGGGATTGCAGGCTGTTCTGGGCGTTTTGCGCCATGGCGATGAGTCTGTTGATATTGTCTAAAGACTCGGAGGTTTCCTTTTCCCACTGATCGAATTCATCGTAATTCACCTTTCCCTTGATCATGGCGTAGCGTTGTTGCCAGGTCTCTTCGCTCCGGGAGATGAGGCGCAATGAATTTTCGGTCTGCTCCAGGACCTGCTGATGGGTGTCGCGCCATGACTGCCGGGCGTCCAGCCAGGATTTGCTTCTTTCCTTTTTAAGTTCGTCGGCAATGCCCGTGTCGCTGTATTCCTGTTGCGCCTTGAGCCAGGTATCCTCCACTTCCTGCTGCTGTGCGGCCAGGGCGGTCATGAGCGTTTTCAGTTTCTGGCGCTGGTCATCAAGCAGTTTCAGTCTCTCCTGCAGGTCCTGTTCATCAAAGGCAAGATGGGATCTGACCCAGTCAACCTGTTGGCGCGTGATGTCTTTTTGCTGTTGGGCGATCTGCAGTTCAAGTTTGCTGTTTTCCAGAATGAACCGGTTGAGGTCCAGGGTTGCTTCCCCCAGTTCGTTTTCAAGTCTGCCGATGGTGATTTGCATATTCTGCGCAGGCGAATCACCCGTTCCTTCCTGTTCGACCTTTTCCACCAACTGCCGCAGCCGCTGGGATGCTGCATTCAATTGTTCATGGGCGTCTTCGAGATTTTTTTTATCGTTCTGCTGGGCGGCGGATGCCGTATTCTCCCTTTGCTGCATCTTGTCAAGTTGATCAAGATAGAGGTCATAGGTGCTGAGGGAATAGGGTGGAAGCTGCGCCACCAGAACCCCCTGATTGGACTCGATCTGTTCGGTGAGGTTTTGCTGCTCCCGGCCCAGGGAAGACTGCTTGGCCAGCGCGGTGAGCTGCCGCTGGTAGGTCACCTCGATTTCCTGCAGGAGAACGACTTTTTCCTGGAACTTCTCGACGGGAATGTTCAACTGCCGGGCGAGCTGCTCTGTTTTTTCCCCCCTGCTGGCCGCCAGCAGCTCTTGGATTTTTTGCAGCTTTTCTTCGATGGTGCTCTGGGGGGATGCGGCAACGGTGGTTTCCGCTGTTTCTGCACTGGGGGCGGGATCAGCGGCCCATGACGGTTGGGAGAAAAATGCATGGGCGAACAGGAACAACCCGGCAAACAGCAGTGTGATGGCAATTGATTTTTTCGGCATGAATGACATGAGGCTCTTGGGCTGATGTTATGGGGTGGAGAAAAACGATAGCTATCTTACCATGTTCCCGTCATCCGGGATATGGCAAAAAAGCGGTTCGCCATCCCTCCCGTACCGCAGGCCGCCATGGGGTCATAACCGCCGAAACAACCTTTGACATTTCCCCCGTTTCCGTTTATTTTCACGGCCATTTACGTAAAAATACCTAATCGGGCATGGTGCCGGTCAGGCCATGCCGGTGCGGTTGTTGTTTAGCCGAACCGCTGGAGTGGCTGCCTGTATTCCACCGGATAGTGTTCACGATCTGTCATTGTCAACCAGGAGGCACATTTTATGTCCAATGGACAAACATCGCAAGGAAATCCGGCGGTTGTCGGTCTCGCAGGATTTGCTCTCACCACCATGCTTCTGCAGGTGCACAATATCGGCTTGTGTGATATCGGACCCGTTGTGGCACTTGCCTTTGTATTCGGCGGCTTGGCCCAGATGCTCGCCGGTTTCCAGGAATTCAAATGCGGCAATAACTTCGGCTACAGCGCTTTTGTCTCCTATGGCGCTTTCTGGATTGCGCTCGGCATCATTTTCATTCTCAATCATTTTAATATTTATCACTCCAGCACAACCGATGTGGGATGGTTCCTGGTGGTCTGGACCATTTACACGTTTATCATGTGGATTCCCGCCATGAAAATTCATGGGGCCATGGCCGTAACATTTACGCTGCTCCTGATCGGCTTCATCCTCCTTGACCTGGCGCATTTCGGTTTCCCTGAAATGACAAAAGTGGCAGGATATGAACTGATGCTGTGCGCCGCCTCTGCCTGGTATATGATGGCGCATGTCATTTATGCCCAGATCTTTGGCCGGGATGTGCTTCCGGTTGGCAAACCATGGATCAGATAAGGATGATGGCGTCGCAAAAACTCCGATCTACTGCGTTGCAGGTTTTTTTCAGGACCTCGACATACCATGTGTATAATCGAGCCCCTGAAAAAAACACTGCGCTTTGTATATCGAAGTTTTGTGCTTAGTACATGTTTGCATAAATACTATGACGTATTAACTTTGCAATTTTTTCCATACGATGGCATAATCACTTTCCAGAAAGGAGGTGATTATGCCAAGAAAAAGCCCATACAAACTCTTATTGACCGTAGATGAAAGAAAACAATTACTGGCCGCCTCACGAAAATATACGTCACCATATTGTGAAGTTATGCGAGCAAAAATCGTTCTCCTTGCCGCTGAGGGTCTCTCAAACAAGCAAATCGGTCAACAACTTGACCTGCCTCGACAGATCGTCTCCAAATGGCGTAAACGCTTCTTTGAGAAACGCCTGGCTGGCCTCCAAGAGCAGCCACGGCGGGGGAGACCCGCCGCTTTTCCCCCCTGAAATCATTGTGGCGGTCAAGGCGCTTGCCTGCCAATTGCCCAAGGACCTCGGACTTCCTTTTTCCAAGCTTACTCACGATGAAATCGCCCGGCATGCGGAAAAACAGGGAATCGTCGCTTCCATCAGCGGGAAAACGGTCTGGCGCTGGTTGAGCAAAGACGCCATTCGACCCTGGTGCTATCGAAGTTGGATTTGGCCCCGGGACCCGGATTTCGAACCAAAAGCCACGAGGATCCTTGATTTGTACCAAGGGATTTGGGGAGGGAAACCCCTGGGTGACAATGATTTTATTATCTCTTCCGATGAAAAAACGAGCATTCAGGCTCGCCATCGATTGAAGAACACAACCGCCCCAACCGCTGGCCGCTATGGCCGTGTCGAATTTGAATACGAAAGAAAGGGGGCGTTGGCTTACATGGCTGCGTGGGATGTTCGACAAGCCAAAATCTTCGGTTTGTGTAAATCCAGCACGGGGATCGATAGTTACCGCGAGTTGGTCGATCTTGTCATGCGACAGGAACCGTATCGATCCGCGGATCGGGTCTTTTGGATAACCGACAATGGCTCTTCGCATAGAGGACAATCGTCCATGGATCGCCTCAAAAGCTGGTACCCCAATGCGGTTCAAGTGCATACGCCAGTCCATGCCAGTTGGTTGAATCAGGTTGAAATTTACTTTTCCGTGTTACAGAGGAAAGTGCTGACACCCAACGACTTTGAATGTCTTTCCGAACTACAAGACAG
Source organism: Deltaproteobacteria bacterium (assembly GCA_016208225.1). Lineage (GTDB taxonomy): Bacteria > Desulfobacterota > Desulfobulbia > Desulfobulbales > SURF-16 > SURF-16. The sequence goes on from JACQYM010000321.1 coordinate 3,791, forward strand.
AATACTCGATTTCCAGAAGTTATATGAAACCATCGCAAAACCCTTCGAATGGAAATTCACTCGAGAGGACTTGAAAAAAGTGTTGGCCAAATACGATGCCACACAAAAACTGGCGGCATAAAAAATACGTCACCGAATTTTCGACCCAGAGCACTTAGCCGTCGCTGTTAACAATTAGTATCGGCTTCATGTTATCTACTTCAACCTAACATTCTTGACAACGGAATATAGGGTATTCCTATGTATTTCTAACCCACATAGTTCACAAGGGGGATGATAAGCGAAAAATTGATAAGACAACCATTGAGATAAATTGGCAATTAACCGTTTAACAAGACAGCAACTTTGATTCTTCCCGATAGTCTTCGAAGGGAGCCGCACAATCACCGAACAAAAGCGAAGTATTTTTGTAAAAAACGGAATCTTATCGGTAACAGGTAAGCCTACTCCAGCAATTTGTCCCCATCCCGTTCGACAGCTTGCGTTTCCGTCAAAATTCAGCTGGCCAGCTGCATGGTGTCTTCCAGCATTACCTCGAGTTCGGCCAGCACGACTTCCTTGGCCCGCAGGGCCGCGGCTTCCGGGGTGCTGATCAGGACAATGGACGGGTCCTGATGCATGCCGAGGCCGAGTTTGGCGCAGGCCTGATTGGTCAGCCGGACAAGCAGCAGCGGAATGTTTTCCTGGTCAAACTCCACGCTCTCATGATCACGGGCGATTTCACAGTAAACTTCCGGCAGATTCCATTGCGCGAGCAGTTTATACCCCTGTTCGGCATGGAAGGAGCTGATCAGCTCATAACTCAGCTCATAGGAAATGTTGAATTCCACCTCTTTGGACTGCTGCATGGTGTCGATCACCCGGAGCAGAAAAAGTTTGCCGATATCATGCAGCAGGCCGCCGATAAAGGCCTCATTGTCTTTTTCATGATAACTGAGCCTTCTGGCCAGCCACTGGGAACCGATGGCACAGGCCACCGAATGCTTCCAGAGTTTTTTCAGCAGATTGTTCAGCTTTTTGTCCTTGGCGCAATACTGAATGCGCTCCGAGGCGATGAGCACCAGTTCCGATACCTGCCGGGCGCCGAGCCGGATGATGGCGTCCCGCACCGTGCTGATGACCGCCAGGCCGCCGAAAAAAGGCGAATTTGCCGCTTTGAGCACCTCCGCCACCAGCACCTGGTCCTGGTAGATGAGCTGGCTCATCTCGCGGATGTCGAAATCTTCATGCCGGGCCATTTTCAAGATACGCATGGCAATATCATTGAACACCGGCAGCTGGAAATTTTCCTGTTTGACGAACTCATTGATCTGCTCAATGAGGGAGAGACTCTGCTTCATTAGTGCACACCCAACATGCGTTTTACCTCGACAAGGGGCCGCGGTCTGTCCAGCCGCGGCAGTTGACGGATGACTTCATTGAAACTGGTCAGACCCTGGCTCGCCTTGCAGATGCCGTCTTCGAGCAGGGTGACCAGTCCGGTTGTCTGTGAATTGATCTTTCTGATTTCATGCGATGTCTTGCGGGCGATCACCGCATCCTTGACCATCTCGCCGGGGATCAGCAGTTCATGGATCGCCAGGCGGCCCTTGTAGCCGCTGTAGCGGCATTTGCGGCAGCCCCGGCCTTTTTTGAAGTTGAGTCCCGCCCCCTCCTTCAGCCCGTATCCCAGCCGGCGCAACTCGTCCGGGGTCAGGGGATGCTCCTCCGCGCAATCCGGACACACCCGCCGCACCAGCCGCTGCGCCAGAATGCCGGCCACCGTCGAGGCGATGAGAAAGGCCTCGATCTGCATGTCGAGCAGCCGGAGCAGGGCGCCGGTGCTGTCTTCCGTATGAAAGGTGGTGAGCACCTTATGGCCGGTGAGGGCCGCCTCGATGGCCATCTCGGCGGAAAACCGGTCCCGGATCTCGCCGATGACAATGATGTCCGGGTCCTGGCGCACGATATGCTTCAGGGTCTCCTCAAAGGTAACATTGATCTTCGGGTTGATCGAACACTGGGAGATCCCCTCGATCACGTACTCCACCGGATCTTCCGCCGTGATGATGCTGCAGCTCGGGCTGTTGAGATGATTGACGGCGCTGTACAGGGTGCTGGTCTTGCCGGAGCCGGTGGGGCCGGTGATGATGATGACCCCGCTGGGCGCATCCAGCGCCTCCTCCCGGAAGCGCAGCAGAATGCGCGGCGCCAGGCCGAGTTCATCAATGGCGCGCAGTTCCCCCTGGCGGCCCAGCAGACGCAGGACGATCTTCTCGCCATAGATCGTCACATAGATGGAGACCCGCAGGTCCACCTGCACGCCCTGTTCTTCAAAGTAGATGCGGCCGTCCTGGTGCCGCCGCCGTTCGGCGATGTCGGCCCCGGCCATGATTTTAATGCGGCTGGTCATGCCGGGCGCCATATCGATGGGAAAGTCCTTGTACGGCACCAGCACCCCGTCCCGGCGGAAACGGATCTGCAGCCTGTCCTTCATCGGTTCGATATGAACATCGCTGGCATTCTGCTTATGGGCCTCAAGCAGGAGCGCGTTGACCGCCGCGACCACGGCATTGTCGCTGGCCTCCACCTTTTTTGCCTGCCGGTCAACACCCCGGCCCTTGGTTTCATACCTGTTCAGGGCCTCGATGATCGCCTTGTCCCGGCCAATGCCGATGACCAGCGACTCCCCGAAAATCTTTCTGGCAGCCTGCACATTGTCGTAGTTCAGCGGATCGGCAAAGGCGACCAGAACGCCGTCCCCTTCCTGATGCAGCGGCAGAAACCGATGCTCCAGATAGACCTCCACCTTGCCCCGCTCGATCACCTTCGGTTCAATCTGCGCCACGGCCGGCTCGATATACGGAAATCCGAGCTGATAGGAAAGGACTTTCAGCAGATCATTCTCATCAATCAGATTCAGGTCCACCACCAGCTGGCCGAACTTGGCGGAGCGATGCTCCTTCTGACTGTCGAGCAACATGGCCAGATCAGCCTCGCTGATATAGCCCAGTTCCACCAGCAGGGAACCAAGTGGCACGGCCACCGTCCCGGCCCGCAGGGCATCCTGCACCTGCTCCTTGGTCACATACTGCAGTTCTTCCAGAATGCTGAGCAGGCTGCGCTGGCTGGTCAGTTTGGCATGCACCCGCTGCGCATAACGGAGCTGCTCTTCCGTCAGCATGCCGGACTTGATCAACAGCTTGGAGATCTCATTTCTTTTCCCTGAAGAAACGTGCTGCCTGCCGGTTTTTTCCGCCGGATTCTCCTTTTCCAGTTCGACCCGTACCTTTGCCATGTATTGCTCCTGCCCTCCCCCATCAAATCGGCAAAATATGCACTTCTACCTTCACCTCATGATGCCCCTGCACAAAAAATCCTTTTCTGCCGTCAATGCCCACCGGATCCCCCAGCCGGATGACCTTGCCGCCGATGACGCAGCGCTCCTCGGCCTCATAGACCTGCAGGGCGTGACAGCCGACCACGCAGGTTTTTTCCAGCCGCAGCGCCACCACCGAGGCGTGTGATGTCTGGCCGCCCCGGGCGGTGAGCAGGCCGTCCGCCATGGCGATTTCCTTGATATCCTCCGGCACCGTGTCCTGGCGGATCAGGATCAGCGGGGTTTCAGGGTTTTTATCGCGCAGCTCGCGGATATTTTTTTCATTGAACACGGCCAGCCCGGACAGGGCACTGCCGCTCACGCCGATGCCCTTGCCCAGCAGAAAACCGCCGAGCTGCTCCTCGTCCTGAAAAACGTAAAAGCGCTCTTTTTTCTTGATGGTGATCATATCCCGGGTCTGCAGGATATAGAGATCAGAGGCCCGCGGCCCTTCAAAGGTAAACTCGATTTCCTGCGGGTTCCATTCCTTTTCATACACCAGGTTGCGGGCAATGGCGAGCAGTTCCTGATACACATCCGGCGACCGTTTTTCCAGGGTGAATTCCACCGGCCGGCCGTCAATTTCCGCCTGCTCCACGGAAATGGGAAAGGTGGTGACCAGGCCGCTGACAATATCCTCGCCCTGGTCCCCCGGCGCATAATCGCCCCAGAGCGCCACCCGCCGCACCTTGCGGTAGGGATGGGCGGTAAAGACGACGCCGCTGCCGCTTTCCTGGCCGAGATTGCCGAACACCATGGCCTGGACGATGGCCGCCGTGCCCCATGCATGGGAAATGCCCATCAGGCTGCGATAGCCCTTGGTCTTCGGCGTGTCCCAGGAGGCAAGCACCATTTCGATGGCGCCGGTGAGCTGCAGCCACGGATCATCCGGGATGCCGATGCCGAGATTTCTGATCTTCTTCTGATAGCTCAGGGCCAGTTCCTTCATCTGCGCCGGGCTGAACTGGCTTTTCACCGTCACCCCGTACCTGGCCTTGGCCTCGTTCATCAAGGCCTGGAAGGTATCCCGCGGCACCCCCGTGGTCATGCCCCATGACTGGAGAAAGCGGCGGAAATTAGCCCAGGCCAGATACTCCTTGCCCGGCACTTCCGCCACCGCCTCCACCAGTTCATTATTCAAACCCACGTTATGAATGGTGGCCATCATGCCGGGCATGGAGATCGAGGCGCCGCTGCGCACCGAAACCAGCAGCGGATGATCCGGGTCGCCGTACCGGGTGCCGGTCTTTTCCTCAATCTCATTCAAGGCATGGAGCAGCTGTTTCATGAACTCGTTGCGCGCCATGTAAAAACTGCTGACCACCGGCCA
>JACQYM010000322.1 GCA_016208225.1 Deltaproteobacteria bacterium
GACCTCTTCCACAGGTCCGGAGTAGTGAAACTAGGAAAAAAAGAACCGCGAGTGGGGCATATAACCCAAATGAACAACGGATGCTCTCGCTTTTTTTGGGTCAAATGACCACAAAAAAAAGAAAATCTGGTGATATCCCTGCAAAGTGTGTGGTGAAGAAATAACCGTTCCCTTGCTGACTATTTCGTTACAGCCCTTTATGCCGGCCATAATTTCATAAAATGTTCCGGTTATTTTCCTGCAAGGGCTTACAAAAATTTAACCTTGCAGAATTTTCGCTTGCCGACCCTGAGCAGAAGTTCGCCGGCAGCCTTGACGTGATATTCCACATCCTCAACCTTGCCGCCATCAATACTGACGGCATTCTGCATGATCATGCGCCGCCCTTCCCCCGTACCCGGCACCAGGCCGGCTATGGTCAGCAGACGGGGAAGCCAAACCGCATCCTCGGCGATCCTCACCTCTACCTCCGGCACATCCGCCGGGATATCGTGTTTCTGGAAGACCCGCTCGAAATTCTCTTCCGCCTTCCCGGCGGTGACTGCATCATAAAAACGGGCGGTCAGTTCGCGGGCCAGCCTCATTTTCACCGCCTTGGGATGGACGCGGCCGCCCTCCATGTCCTGCCGGAGCGAGGCGATCGCCTCGGCAGAGAGATCGCTGAGCAGGTCATAATAGCGGAACATCAGCTCATCGGAAACAGAAAGCACCTTGCCGTAAATGTCATCGGCCTTTTCCGTGATGCCGATATAGTTTCCCAGGGATTTGCTCATCTTGTTGACTCCGTCGAGCCCCTCAAGAAGCGGCATGGTGATCACCACCTGCGGCTCCTGTCCCCAGGTGCGCTGCAGATCGCGTCCCATAAGGACGTTGAAGCGCTGGTCCGTGCCGCCGAGCTCGACGTCGGCGCGCATGGCCACCGAATCATAGCCCTGGATGAGCGGGTAAAGGAATTCATGGATGCTGATCGGCCGCTGATTTTCAAAACGTTCCCGGAAATCCTCCCTTTCCAGCATCCGGGCCACGGTGAGCTGGGAGGCAAGGCGAACAAAATCATGGGCGGTCAATTTCCCGAGCCACGTACTGTTGAACATGACCGTGGTTTTCGCCGGATCGAGTATTTTGAAAATCTGTTCCTTGTAGGTCTCGGCATTGCGGGCCACATCTTCCGGGGTCAGCGGCTTGCGGGTTTCCGACTTACCGGTCGGATCACCGATCATCCCGGTGAAATCGCCGATAAGAAACAGGACATCATGCCCCAGGTCCTGAAAATGCTTCAATTTCTGGATAAGCACCGTATGGCCGAGATGGAGATCAGGGGCGGTCGGGTCAAAACCGGCTTTGACCCGCAACGGAATCCCGGTTTCCTGGGATTTCCTGAGTTTTTTCAAGAGATCCTCCCGGGAAATGACATCAACCGCGCCACGCTCAATCAAGGCGACTTGCTCTTCTATCGTCAATTTCATGCTGGCTTCTGACTCCTGATCCCTGGCTCCTGCCTATTTGGCATACTCAACGGAACGCATTTCCCTGATCACCGTCACCCGGATCTGACCGGGATAGGTCAGCTCCTTCTCAATCTTGCGGGCAATGTCCCTGCTCAACATGGCAGCTTCCGTATCCGAAACGTTCTCACTGTTGACCACGATACGAATCTCGCGGCCGGCCTGGATGGCATAGGATTTTTCCACCCCGCTGAAAGACTGGGCAATATTTTCCAGATCTTCGAGACGCTTGACATAGGTTTCCAGCATCTCCTTGCGGGCACCCGGCCTTGCCCCGGACAGGGCGTCCGCGGATTGCACGAGAACGTCAAGAATGCCTTCCGGCGGGACATCCTCATGATGGGCGGCAATGGCGTGCACAACCTCCGGCGCCTCCCCGTATTTCTTGGCAAGGTCGGCCCCGATGCTGGCATGGGACCCTTCAATCTCATGATCAACCGCCTTGCCGATATCATGGAGCAGCCCGGCCCGTTTCGCATGTTTGACATTGATGCCGATTTCAGAGGCCATCACGCCGCACAGAAAAGCCACTTCCAGTGAATGCTGCAGGACATTCTGGCCATAGCTGGTGCGATACTTCAGCCGGCCGAGCAGCATGATCAGGTCAAGGGGCACGCCATGGGCGCCGACATCAAAAGTCGCCTGTTCCCCGGCCTCCCGCATGGTGACATCAAGCTCCTTGGCGACCTTGTCGACGACCTCCTCGATGCGGGCCGGATGGATACGGCCGTCGGTGATCAACCTCTCCAGGGACTGTCTGGCCACTTCGCGGCGCACCGGATTAAACCCGGACAGAATAACTGCTTCCGGGGTGTCGTCAATGATGACATCAATGCCGGTGGCGGCCTCAATTGCCCGGATATTTCTTCCTTCCCGGCCGATGATCCGGCCCTTCATCTCATCATTGGGCAGCGGAACCACTGAAACGGTTTTTTCCGCAACATACTCCCCGGCATAACGGGCAATGGCCAGGGCCAGGATATTTTTCGCCTTTCTATCCGCCTGAATCTTCATTTCATTTTCAATACGGACAACCGATTTGGCGGCTTCCATCCGCGCCTCGCTCTCAATACTTTCGGTGAGCAGATGCTTTGCCTCATCCCGGCTGATGCCGGAAATTTTTTCAAGCCGTGCCATCTGCTCTTCAACAAGGGCATCAACTTCCCGGCGCCGGCCATTGATCTTTGCCTCTTCACCGGAGAGCGATTTTTCCCTGTTGAGCAGATCAATTTCCCGTTTATCCAGCAGATCAACTTTCCGCTCAATCTGTTCCGCTTTCTGGGTCAGCCTTTTTTCTTCGGAAAGAACCGAGGATTTAAGCTCCTTGATCTCCTGCTCAGCCGCCAGTTTAAGCTGATACTCCTCATCCTTGGCCAGGAGCATGGCCTCCTTCTTGATTCTTTCCGCCTCGTCAAGGGCATTTTCAATGAGCTTTTTCCCCTGCTCTTCAAGATTTTGCTGCCTGGCTTCCACCATCTTTTTGCGGACAATGAAACCAGCTATGATTCCACCGGCCAGCGCCAGCAAAGCAATTAATATTTGTGAAAAAGTCACGGAGTCAGACCTCCAGATAAAATTTAAATGTACTGGAGCAACCGATTACAGCGGAGGGTAAAGGCAGGAAATGAAGAAAGGAGGAAGAGAGGCTATAAACAATTAATTTTATAGCATATTATGCAATTCAGCAAGAACAGGTGACATTCGGTCCCGACAGAAGGCGATAGCGGCAACAGATCGGCGTGCCGCCGAAGATAACCATGTCGGTATCAAACTATATAATAAACCTGGAAATCCAGGAGTAATATGGCTGAAGCGTAACACTCAATTCGTCCAACAACTGGGTATCTTCTCAAGAAAATACCCGAATTCCTTGCAGATATCACTCCCTCGGAAGCGACGAAACCAGCTCAATATTTGGTATGTATATAAACCGCCAGCCGGCGGTGTGTGAATGATTAAAACCCCCGCCATAACCGTGTGTTCAGTGACATCGAACCTAACAGAGTTAGGTGGGACAGGCTCATAATGCACGCAAGTTCTTCCGTCGAAACGGAGCATCTTTTATGAATCAGCGGAGAGTCCCTGGATGTTCGTGTTGGCTCAACTATACCGGACATCACAAGCCAGGCAGGGGAATTCTATTAAACTATATTTACTTAAATTCCAGAGAATTATCAATCTTAGTTTTCATCGAACCAACAGTTTCTCCCACCATCTGCTTATATTGCTCAAATTCTTTTCTGAGCTTCACATATTTACCAGCCATGTTCAAACTGGTAAGTATGGCCAGCTTGTTTGCCGGCAGCGTGGAAGACGATTTCGCATATGTTTCCAGTTGGTTTTTGACAAGTTCCAATATTTCCTTCACATCTTCTTCTGTGGCATCGGTGTAAAGCGGGTATTCCTGCCCGAGCACCTCAAATCTCACCAATCGTTGCAAAGTGGCACCTGCTTTCAAATCCCGTCCCGAGTTCCGGCTTTTCAGCCAGCCCGCCAGACTATATTGTACGGAACCAACAACTTACCGATACCCTACTGTGCCGCGCGAGGTATTGCGAAAAAAAATTATTGCACTGCATTGCAAATATATAACTTCTAGTTACCAGAATAAAAAGCGCGAGGCAACAGGTTTATATTCAACCGCCCATTGAAAATAGCGGCGGAGCCCCCTCGGCAAAGGGGCCGGAGGAAGTATCCTGCAAGGATTTTTCCTCTTCGTTCATCTGTCCTTTTTCCCACTTTTCCAGCACGGAGAGGATGCCGGAAACACGCTGGCTGACATCAGCCTTTTCATCCTTCAAACGGGCAATGGAACTCTGCAGCTCCTGAATATAAATCTCTTTCTCCTTGACGGATTGCACAAGTTCTCTTTTCTCCTGCTTCAATTGATTATGACTTGCAAGCAATTCCTCGACAACTCCGGCCAATCGTATAAGATCTTCATTCTGTTCCATATTACTCCACGCTCCTCTTTAAGCCGTTGTTCAAAAACTAACCGTTAACATTTTCATAAGGTAAGCGGCATAAGGGCCGCAACGAAATGGTGAATGCAATGTTATTTCGCAACATCCCCTGAATGCCCACGCATACTATCATAAATAGTGCTTTGCGGGGAAATATTTTCGTTGTCGCCAACCGTTGCCCCTTGCAGATACGCCCCACCCCCGACTGAAACATTGTCCCCGATCCGGCAATCGATAAGCGTGCTGAAAGGGGCGACGCGGCAGTTCGCTCCGATGCTGGTCCTGCCCGCAATATAAACGTTGGGGGAAATGACGGTATCGCGACCTATGGAAACGCTGCTTTGAATCGTGGTTGTTTCAGGTGCGATCAAGGTTACCCCGTCATCCATCAGGCGGCGGTGAAATCTCTTCTGCAGAGTCGCATGGGCCAGGGACAGTTCATACCGTGAGTTGACCCCGAGTGTCTCTTCAGCCTGCCGGCAGAAAAAACGGTGAACCGGGCGGCCCGCGGAATGGGCAATGGCAATGATATCGGTCAGATATACCTCGCCCTGCTTATTGTTCCTTCCCACCTTTTTCAGGGCAGCAAAAAGAAAATCCCTGTCTACACAATAAAATCCGGCATTGATCTCCTGTACCTTTTTCTGTTCCGGGGTGGCGTCTTTTTCCTCGACAATGGCCTGAATCTCGTCCGTGTCGCTGAGGATGATCCGGCCGTAATTTGTCGGATCAGCAACCACGGTGGTCATGACCGTCAGTTGATGCGAACCCGCCCGATGCTGATCGAGCATCTGCTGCAGCGTCTCGGTGCGGATCAGCGGGGAGTCGCCGCACAATATCATGACCACGCCGGGGGGAAACTTCGCCAATGCGGCTTCCGCGGCAAGGACGGCATGGCCGGTGCCAAGCTGCTCTGCCTGACGGACAAAAATCACTTCGTAAACGGCGCAGGCCTCTTCCACCTTTTCAGCCTGGTGTCCGGTGACGACGATGATATTTTCCGCCCCGAGCGGCGCCAGGGCGTCAAGGACATGATGAATCATCGGTCTGAAAAAAACCTCATGCATCACCTTGGCATGGGCCGATTTCATTCTGGTCCCTTTACCTGCAGCCAGGATAAGGGCACTGACGTTCTGTACGTTCATATCGATCCGGAAAGAAAATAATAAAACTGGTCCCGCTGGGACAGTTCACAATAACATGGCTCATCGCGAGCACAGCTTCGGGCCGCGGCAAATGAGTGCCCCAAGCATACTTGATTGACGGCAAAGACCAGGCATTGCATGAGTTGCTTCGAGGAGTTCGGAGACGACTGACTGGGCTTGCTTATTTGCGATTGAGCCGCGGCCAACGGGCGCATGGAGATGCAAAATGCATCTCACCAAGCCTTAAAGGCTGATTAACCACAAAGTAAGGAAGAACACAAAGGAATTTTAGGGGCGGTTACGAAATAACCATGACATTGCTGACCGTTTCGGTACGGCCCGGTATGCCGGTTCTTGGACCGCGAAGTAATGGGAATTTTATGACGACGGCCTGGCAAAAAAAAAAGCCCTCAGAACCGAAGTGGTCA
>JACQYM010000323.1 GCA_016208225.1 Deltaproteobacteria bacterium
TAATTATTTGCCCGGAGAATTGGCCATTGGTCGAAAAATAGTGAGATAACGGCACCTTATCACTCATCTTTGCTGCGGGTTGCTTTGCATGCTTTTCCGGGTTCTTGCCAAAGATCAGCTCATCAGTCTCTACGACATTCTGGCCGTCAATCACATCGTCGGCCCGGTGCGCAAGGGAACGGGCCGGCAGGCCGCGCCGCTGTATGATTTCGATTTCATCTATGATTTTCAGGAACTGCGGCTGGATTACACCGCAACCACCCACTCGCTCAAGCGTTTCATCCTGCCGGCCAGCGAGACCCTCTGCACCTTTACCCTGCAGCAGGAGAGCTGGCAAAAGCAGGTGGAGCTGAACGCCTACAAACCCATTGTCTATTTCGGCCTGCACGCCTGCGATATCAACGCCTGCAACAGGCTTGACAAGGTGCTGACCGGCAATGTCTTTCCCGACCCTTATTATGCGGCCAAGCGGCGGAACATGTTTATCATCGGCGTCGGCTGCACCCCGCAGCCCTTCTGCTTCTGCCGGTCCATGGGCGCGGATACCGCACTGCACGGCTTCGACATGTTTCTGACCGACCTGGGCGACGCCTGGTTTGTCGAGATCCATTCGGCCCGGGCCTTTGAGGCCGTAAACGGCCTGCAATGCCGGGAGCCTGGGAAGCGCGAACATCAGCGCTTTCTGGAGGTGACCAGGGAACGCCTGCGCCGTTTCACCTGCCATGTCGACACCACGGACCTGACCAAAATCCTGGATCTGGAATTTCAGGCCGATGTATGGCAGCAATGGGGGGAAAAGTGCCTCTCCTGCGGCACCTGCGCCAGTGTCTGCCCCACCTGCTACTGCTACGGCATCGAAGAACATGTGGACCCGGATCTGCGTCATGCCGCCAAGATCAGGCACCTTTACTCCTGCAATCTCATCGATTTCGCCGAGGTGGCCGGGGGGCACAACTTCCGGCCGCAGGCCCATGACCGCTTGAAATACCGTTACTACCATAAGCACCGGGGCTTTGTGGAGGCGTTTGAGGAATCCCTCTGCGTAGGCTGCGGCCGTTGCGGCCAGGCATGCCTGGCCGGCATCACGGTGCCGGAGGTGATTGCCAGCGTGCGGGCCGGGGAGGAGCGGCATGTTTGAACTGCCCTTTGTCGATGTGCTGGCCGGCCGGGAAAACCATGGCCGCCGGGATGACCTGGCAAGCTTTGAATACACCTATCAGGCCGAAATCACCAATGTCTATTCCCTGACCAGGACGGAGAAACTCTATCAGATCCAGCTGATCGATCCGGAAGAACGGCGCAGGTTCTCCTTTCTGCCGGGCCAGTTCGTCATGCTGGAGCTGCCGGGCATCGGCGAGGCGCCTTTTTCCATCTCCTCCTCACCGGTGAGGCACGGGGATATCGAGTTGTGCATCCGGGCGGTGGGCAATCTGACCAACTTTCTCACCAGGGTGCCCCGCGGCACCAGGGTGGGGATCAGCGGCCCCTTCGGCACCAACTTTCCGGTGGAGCAGATGCAGGGCCATGACATCATGCTCATTGCCGGCGGCCTGGGGCTGGTGCCCCTGCGGTCTCCCATCCTTGCCGTGCTGGAAAACCGCAGCCGCTACGGCAATATCGACATCATCTACGGCGCCCGCCATCCGGCCGAGCTGTTATTCACCTATCAGTACGACATGTGGCGGCAGTTCGATATCGATCTGAATATCATCGTCGACCAGGCGGATGCGGACTGGCAGGGCCCGGTGGGCCGCATCACCACCATTCTGGAGCAGCGCATCGCCGCGGCAAACGATCTGGCCCGCAACACCTACGCCATTGTCTGCGGCCCGCCGGTCATGTTCAAATTCGTCTGCGATATGCTGATCCGCGCCCGGCTGCCCATGCGCAGGATCTTCGTGTCGCTGGAGCGAAGAATGCACTGCGGCCGCGGCAAATGCTGCCGGTGCAACATCGGCTCCACCTATACCTGCCTCAAGGGCCCGGTCTTTGACTACTGGTCGGTGATGAACATGAAGGAAGCCATCTGATATGAACAGGACGGCAGGGGAAACCACATACCTGGGCGTGCCGGTACCCAGGCCGAAAGCCGCTTTTTTCGAATTCACCTCCTGTGAAGGCTGCCAGCTGCAGCTGCTCAATAACGAGGCGACCCTGTTTGATTTTCTCTCGCTGCTCACCATTGTCAATTTCCGCGAGGCGATGAGCGAACGGAGCGATGAGTATGAAATCGCCTTTGTCGAAGGCAGCATCAGCCGGGCTGATGAGGCGGAAGAGCTGAAAAAAATCCGCGCCCGGTCCCGGGTCCTGGTGGCGGTTGGCTCCTGCGCCTGCTTCGGCGGCGTCAACCAACTTAAAAACCGCTTCCATGACCTTGCCTGGGTGAAAAAAGAGGTCTATGGCTCCCATGAGGTGGAGACAAACGAGGTGATGCCCCTGTCCGCCATTGTGCCGGTGGACCTGCAGATTTACGGCTGCCCGGTCAAAAAGGAAGAGGTGGAACGGGTGGTGACCAATCTGGTGCTGGGCAAGGCCATTGCTTATCCCAAGTATCCGGTCTGCATGGAATGCAAGGCCAACCAGCATATCTGCCTGTTTGACCTGGGCCAGCCGTGTCTGGGGCCGATCACCAGGGCCGGGTGCGACGCCTGGTGTCCCGCCAATCGCGCCGGCTGCTGGGGTTGCCGGGGGCCGGCCGAGGCGGCCAATGTCAAACAGCTGCGGGAGATCATGCGGCAGCATGGTTTCAGCGATGAACAGCTGCTGGACCGGCTGGAATGTTTCGGAGGATTTGCCGGATATGTGCGGGAGATGAAGGGAGTGAGGAGTAAGGAGTGAGGAGAGGGTGTGTAGGGGCGGGTTTCATACCCGCCCTTTAGTCAGGAAGGCAAAAGGCAAAAGGCAAAAAAATGATCCGCGCATGTGAAGGCTATGTAAATGTTTTTCTCCTCACTCCTCACTTTTCACTTTTCACTCCTCACTCCTCACTCCATAATGAGGCCCCATGAAAATTTCCTGTGACATCAAGATCAACCATCTGACGCGGGTGGAAGGCCACGGCAATATCCGCATCCGCATCAGGGACGGCCGGGTGGAAGAGGCCGCCTGGGACGTGGTTGAAACCCCGCGCTTTTTCGAGGCCATGCTGGTCGGCAAACTGTGGGAAAACGCGCCCTGGCTGTGCGGCCGGATCTGCGGCATCTGTTCCATCGGCCATACCCTGGCCAGCATCCGGGCCGTTGAGCAGGCCTTCGGCATCGTCCCCGACCGCCAGACCACGGCCCTGCGGCTGCTGCTCAAGCACATGGAAACCCTGCAGAGCCATATCCTGCACCTCTATTTTCTGGCGGCCCCTGATTTTCTGCATCTCGGCAGCGTGCTGCCGCTGCTCGCATCCCATCCGGAGGTGGTGCAGCGCGCCGCCCGCCTGAAACTGCTGGCCAACGA
>JACQYM010000324.1 GCA_016208225.1 Deltaproteobacteria bacterium
GGTCTGGCCAGATGGACGCGGAGCAGGGTGGAGAAGGTCTTCTCCTTCACCCGCTGCATCAGCTCGGTGAACATCTTGTATCCTTCCTTCTTATACTCATCCAGGGGGTTTTTCTGGCCATAGCCGCGCAGGCCGATCCCCTCTTTCAAATGGTCCATGCTGAGCAGATGGTCCTTCCAGAAGGTATCGACGATCTGCAGGAGAATCACCCGCTCCAGATGGCGCATGTTCGGCTCGCCCACCTCCTGCTCCTTGGCGGCATAGGCGGCCCTGGCGATCTGCAGCAGCTTTTCTTCAAAATCGGCGGCCTTGAGCCCGGCCCGCTCGCTCTCCTCCCAGTGCAGCACCACGCCCAGGGTGGCCAGGGCCCGCTCATGGATCAGATCCCATTCCCACTCTTCCGAAGGGAACTTCTCGTCACACAGCTCATGGGTGAGGGCGGCGCACAGATCGAGCAGCATATCATCGATGATGCTTTTCACATTGTCGCTGCCCAGCACCTCGCGCCGCTGTTTATAGATGACGCCGCGCTGCATGTTCATGACATCATCATATTCCAGCAGATGCTTTCTGATGTCGAAGTTATGGCCTTCCACCTTGCGCTGCGCGTTCTCAATGGCCTTGGAGATCATGGTGTGCTCGATCGGCTCATCCTCTTCCATGCCCAGTTTGTCCATGATGCCGGCAATACGGTCGGAGCCGAAGATGCGCAGCAGATCATCCTCCAGGGAGAGATAGAAACGGGAGGAACCGGGATCGCCCTGGCGGCCCGAACGGCCGCGGAGCTGGTTGTCGATGCGGCGGGACTCATGGCGGCCGGTGCCGAGAATATGCAGGCCCCCAAGCTCGGCCACGCCCTCGGCCAGCTTGATATCCGTGCCGCGTCCGGCCATGTTGGTGGCAATGGTCACCCTGCCCCGGTGGCCCGCCTCGGCCACGATTTCGGCCTCCTGGGCATGATGCTTGGCATTGAGCACCGAATGCGGGATGCTTTCTTTCTTGAGCATGTCGGACAGCATCTCGGAAATTTCAATGTTGACGGTACCCACCAGCACTGGCTGGCCCTTGGCATGGAGGGTCTTGATCTCCTCGACCACGGCCCGGAACTTGGCCTTGGCGTTCTTGTAGATGACATCGGCGTAATCGAGCCTGATCATATTCATGTGGGTGGGGATAACCGTCACCTCCAGCCCGTAGATCTTCTTGAATTCCGCCGCCTCGGTGTCCGCCGTGCCGGTCATGCCCGCCAGTTTCTCGTACATGCGGAAATAGTTCTGGAAGGTGATGGATGCCAGGGTCTGGTTTTCCCACTCGATCTTGACTCCCTCCTTGGCCTCCAGCGCCTGATGCAGCCCGTCGCTGTAGCGCCGGCCCGGCATGGTGCGGCCGGTGAACTCATCAACGATGACCACCTCGCCCTCATGCACCAGATAGTCGATGTCCCTGGTGAACAGGTGATGGGCCTTCAGCCCCTGATTGAGATGATGCAGCCATTCAATGTTTTTCGGATCATAGAGATTTTCGAGCTTCAGCAGCTTCTCGCCCAGGGCAACGCCCTCTTCGGTCATGGCGAGCGATCTGGCCTTCTCATCCACCTCGTAATGCACATCCTTTTTAAAATGGGGAATGACCTTGTTCACGTCATAATAAAGCTCGGTGGACATCTCGGACGGTCCGGAGATGATGAGCGGCGTGCGCGCCTCGTCGATGAGAATACTGTCCACCTCATCCACAATGGCGAAATTATGTTCACGCTGGCAGTACTCCTCCAGCCTGAACTTCATGTTGTCGCGCAGGTAGTCGAAACCGAACTCGTTGTTGGTGCCGTAGGTCACATCCGCGCCATAGGCCGCCCGGCGCTGTTCGTCGTCCAGGCCGTGCAGGATGGTGCCGGTGGACAGGCCCAGGAAATGGTAGATGCCGCCCATCCACTCACTGTCGCGCCTGGCCAGGTAATCGTTGACCGTTACCACGTGCACGCCCTTGCCGGCCAAGGCATTGAGGTAAACCGGCAGGGTGGCCACCAGGGTCTTGCCCTCACCGGTCTTCATCTCGGCGATCTTGCCCTGATGCAGGATAATGCCGCCGATGAGCTGCACGTCATAGGGCCGCAGCCCCAGCACCCGCACCGCCGCCTCCCGCGCCACGGCAAAGGCCTCGACCAGCAGATCATCCAGGGTCTCCCCGTTGGCCAGCCGGTTTCTGAATTCCACCGTCTTGGCGGCCAGCCCGGCATCGTCCAATTTCTGCATTTCCGGTTCGAGTTTGTTGATCCGTTCCACCAGAGGTTGGATCTTCTTCAGAACCCGATCGTTCCTGCTCCCAAAAAACTTTGTCAGCACCTGTCCAATCATGAAAACTCCTCACCCTCACTTCTGCCAGATCATTGCTTCTTCATTGCAGTCCGGAAACTTGGAGCAGTTGATGCAGTCGCTCCAAACCTTATGGGGCAGTTCTTTTTTATCAATAGGGGTAAAACCGAGACTTGCAAAAAATCCCGGCTGATAGGTTAACGTAAAAACCCTGGGTATACCGAAGGCCTCGGCTTCGGCCAGACAGGCGGCCACCAGCTGCGAACCGATGCCTTTGCGCTGGAAATTTTCGTCCACCGCCAATGATCGTATTTCCGCCAGGTTTTCCCAGCAGATATGCAGGGCACCGACTCCGATGATCCGGTCCCCGGCTTCCGTCGGTTCCACATAGACCTGGAAATCCCGCAGCTGATCATAGAGAGAGCTGTACGAGCGCGCCAGCAGCAGATCTTTCTGGGCAAAATGGTGAAGCAGATTGTAAATCGCTTTCACATCTTCCATGCGGGCATTACGAATCATAGAAATATCTTTATCCTTCAATGAA
>JACQYM010000085.1 GCA_016208225.1 Deltaproteobacteria bacterium
GGCGCCAGATTCAAACGGGAAGTGAAACCGGGGGAAACCATTACCCTGGAGGTCAGGCTGCAGGAGCAGATCGGTCCGGCCTGGTTTTTAAAGGGCAAAGTTCTGGTGCATGACAAAACAGCCGTCAAGGTTGAGTTTGCCTGCGCCATGGCGGAGGGCCAATGAGCTTTCTCAATCTGCAGGGCAAAATTTTTGTTGTCTGCGGCCTGGCCAACAAAAAGTCGGTGGCCTGCGCCATTGGCGCCACGCTGGCGGCGGAAGGGGCCGAGATCATCCATGTGGTCAGGAGCAATGAGCGGCGTGAGACGGCGCAAAAACTTTTTCCCGGCGCCAAGGTGTTGACCTGCGATGTGGAAAAAGAGGAAGACATCAGGCAGGTGCGGGATGATATCGCCGCCCACCTCGGCGGGAAAAAGCTGGCAGGCCTGGTGCACTCCATTGCCTATGCCAATTACTCGGAAGGGCTGAAACCTTTCCACGAAACGATAAGAAAAGATTTTCTCCAGGCCGTGGATATTTCCTGCTTTTCCCTGATCACCCTCTGCAATCATCTCAAGGACCACTTTGCCGCCGATGCCTCGGTGGTCACCATATCCATCTCCACCACCAGGATGGCGGCGGAAAATTACGGGTACATGGCGCCGGTAAAGGCGGCTCTGGAGTCGTCGCTCTGCTTTCTGGCCAAAAGTTTTTCCGCCTTTTCCCGGGTGCGATTCAACGCCGTCTGTCCGGGGCTGCTGAAAACCTCGGCCTCGGCCGGCATTCCCGGCTATGTGGACAGCTATCTCTTTGCCGAAACAGCCACCCTGCGCAAGCAGGCCGTGAAAACTGAAGAAGCGGCCAATGTCGCCGCCTTTCTGCTGTCGCCGCGCTCTTCCGGGATCACGGCCCAGTGTCTGGTGTTGGATGCGGGCATGGGGATCAATTATTTTGACGCCGGCATTGTGGCAAAGGTTGTCGGGTGATCGGCCATGCGCTACCGTCGCGTCTGCCTTTATCCCCCGGCCTATGAAGCCCCGCCGCATGTGATCACTTCCGAGGCGCTGGAGCAGCGTCTCGCCCCGCTCTATCAGCGGTTGAAACTGCCCGAGGGGCGTCTGGAACTGATGAGCGGCATCCGGCAGCGGCGCTTCTGGGACAGCGGCACAAAGCCCAGTGACGGCGCGACCCTGGCGGGTCGGAAAGCCCTGGCGGCGGCCGGTGTTGATCCGGCCGGGATCGGCTGCCTCATCTTTACCTCCGTGTCGCGCGACATGCTTGAACCGGCCACGGCCTCCTTTGTCCACCGCCAGCTGGACCTGTCGGAAAGATGCCATATCTTTGATCTGTCCAATGCCTGTCTCGGATTTCTGAACGGCATGACCATGCTGGCCAATATGATCGAACTGGGACAGGTGAAAACAGGGATGATCGTGGCCGGCGAAACCGCGGAAAGCCTCGTTGAATCAACGATTCAGCATCTGCTGACCGATGCCGGCGTGACCAGGAAATCCGCAAAGGCAAGTTTTGCTTCCTGCACCATCGGTTCCGGCGCCGTGGCCATGGTGCTGGGCGACAGGGAAGTGCATGATACGGGCCATTATCTCTGCGGCGGAGCGGTGCGGGCCAGCAGCAGTCATAATGCGCTCTGCCAGGGCGGGCACAGCAGCAATGAGGCCATTCTCATGGCCACGGATTCGGAGGAGCTGATGAAGCGGGGGGTGGAAACCGCGGCCCTCAGCTGGCTCGATTTTCAGCAGGAGCTGGGCTGGGATCCCGCTGCCATCGATCATTTTTTCTGCCATCAGGTGGGGCGGGCCCATGCCGCCCTGCTGTTTGACACCCTGGGTCTCAATCCGGAAAAAAATTTTGCAACATTGCCGTTTTGGGGTAATGTGGGTTCGGTTTCCGCGCCGCTGACCATGTCCATCGCGCTGGAGCAGCAGGTGCTGCGCGCCGGTCAGCGGGCCGCCCTGCTCGGAATCGGCAGCGGCATCAACTGTCTCATGCTGGGGGTTGAATGGTAGGGGTTGCAGTTCTCACTTTCCCGATTTTCAAGGCATAAGGAGAAAGCATGGCGGCACAAGAGAAGAAAAGCAGATTGCTATTTGTTGATGATACACCGACAAATCTCAGAATCCTGACGGAAATGCTCAAGCTGGATTATGACGTCAATTTTACCGATAATGGCGGCGATGCGTTGAAACTCGCCGCGGAAGATCCCCAGCCCGACCTTATTCTTCTGGACATCATGATGCCCGGAATGAATGGCTATGAGGTATGCAAAAAGCTGAAGGAAAATGAACAGACCCGCGAAATCCCGGTGATGTTCATTACGGCCCTTACGGATGAGGAAGATGAGGAGATGGGCTTTGCCCTCGGCGCGGTTGATTACATCCGCAAACCATTCAGCATGGCCATTGTCAAGTCGAGGATCAAAACCCATCTTGAGCTCAAGCAACAGCGCGACCATCTGCAGAAACAGGCTGCGGAGCTGACCGCTTTGAATGCCCGGCTGGAGAAGGAAGTTGAGGCGCGAAAACAGACGGAAGCCATGGTGCAGGAGCACCTGGGCTATCTCCAGCAGCTGATCAGGGATCATGCCTTTCCCTCTTCGGGGTCTTCGGGCGGCAAAAAAAAGCCATAGCATGACACGGCCAGCACCGGCAATTCCCGGCTATCCCTTTGCCCCCCGCAGCCATCAGCTGCCCGACGGCAACATCCTTTCCTATCTTGATGCGGGGCAGGGGCCGGTGGTGGTCATGCTGCACGGCAACCCGTCCTGGTCTTTTTTTTACCGCAATCTGGCCGGCCTGCTGCAGGAGCAGTACCGGGTCATTGTTCCGGACCATCTGGGCTGCGGTCTGTCCGGCAAGCCCCAGGATTACCACTATACCCTGGCGAATCACATTGCCAATCTCGAAAGTCTCCTCGATCATCTGGCCATAGAAAAGATGACGCTTGCGGTGCATGACTGGGGCGGGGCCATCGGCATGGGATATGCCGGGCGGCACGCGGCGGCGATCACTTCCTTTATCATTTTTAATACCGCCGCCTTCCGTTCCACCCGCATCCCCCTGCGCATCAGGATCTGCCGGACCCCGCTCCTCGGTCCGCTGCTGATTCGCGGCCTGAACGCCTTTGCCGCTGCGGCGGTGCATATGGCCGTGGTGCGGAAGATGCCGGCGGCAGTTGCCTGCGGCTATCTGCTGCCCTATGATTCATGGCGTAACCGTATCGCCACCCTGCGGTTTGTGCAGGATATCCCGCTGTCGGCCAAAGATCCTTCCTGGCCGACACTCACGGCGGTTGAACAGGGTCTTTCCCAGTTTACCCGGACACCGATGCTGATCTGCTGGGGCGGCCGGGATTTCTGCTTCAATGATCATTTTTATGAGCAGTGGCGAAGTCGATTCCCCCTGGCCGAGGCCCATTATTTTGCCGATGCCGGCCATTATGTGCTGGAAGATGCCTTTGACCGCATCGGCCCGCTGGCCGCTGATTTCCTGGCACGGCAGGTGGCGTCGGGTTAAAAAACCGTAATCCGTAAACCGTAAACCGTAAACTGTCAACCATACCCTGTTTTCAAACTGATTGCCGGGATCCTATGTCCTACAACATTGCCCGCACCCTGGCCGGCGTTGCCGCCAGATTTCCTGACCGCACCGGGCTGATCGTCCCGGCCGGGACAGGTTACCGGCGCTGGACCTTTGCCGAACTGCTGGCCAACAGCGGCCGTTTCGCCAATGTGCTGGCCGCCGGGGGGGTGAAACGGGGGGACCGGGTCATGCTCATGGTCAAACCCTCCATGGAGTTTGTCTGCCTCACCTTTGCCCTTTTCCGCATGGGGGCCGTGGTGATCCTGATTGATCCGGGCATGGGCTACCGGAACCTGCTGCGCTGTATCGGCTCGGTCGCACCTGTTGTCTTTATCGGCATCCCCCGGGCCCATCTGTTTAAAGCGGTTTTTCCGCGCTCTTTCCGCACGGTCAGGACCTCCCTCTGGGTGGGGGACTTGGTCCCGCCCCTGGTGCCGTCCCTCAACCGGCTGGCGGCAAAGGCCGCCACCGCCCATGCCATGGTGGAGGCGGACCGGGATGAGCTGGCTGCCGTTATTTTCACCACCGGCAGCACCGGGCCGCCCAAGGGGGTGCAGTATACCCACGGCATCTTCCATGCCCAGCTGCACTATATCCGCTCCTATTACCACATCACCGCCCATGACAGGGACCAGCCGGCCTTTCCTCTTTTTGCCCTGTTTTCCACGGCCCTGGGGGCCTGCGCCGTCATCCCGGACATGGACCCGACCCGGCCGGCCCAGGTGGACCCCGAGCGGTTTGTGCGGACCATCCGCGACCATGACGTCACCTATTCCTTCGGCTCGCCGGCCATCTGGAACGTGGTCAGCCGCTATTGTCTGGAAAAAAAGATGACGCTGGGGGTGAAAAAGATACTCATGGCCGGCGCCCCGGTTTCCGGCGAACTGGTCGAACGGGTGAAAAAAATCATGGCCCCGGACGGCGAGGTGTTCACCCCTTACGGTGCCACCGAGTCCCTGCCGATCGCCTCGATCAGCGGCACGGAAATTCTGGCCGAGACCTGGCCGATGACCAGAAAGGGCAGGGGGACCTGCGTCGGCCGGCCGCTGCCGGGTATTGAGAGCGGGAAAACAGCCTGGCCAAAATCAGCGATGGCGACTCCTTCTGGCACCGCCTGGGCGATATGGGCTATTTTGACGGGCAGGGCCGGCTCTGGTTCTGCGGCAGAAAGGCGCACCGGGTCCTGACCGGCAGGGAAATTCTCTATTCCGTCTGCTGCGAGGCGATCTTTAACGAGCACCCGGAGGTTTTCCGGTCGGCCCTGGTCGGTGTCGGCCACCCCGGCCGCCAGGTGCCGGTATTGATTGTCGAACCCCGGGGGCCCATTGCCGATGAACAGACCTTCTTGTCCGAACTGACGCAGCTGGCCCGGCAAAACAGCTTGACGCAAAACATCAGCCGTTTTCTGATCCATAAGTCCTTTCCGGTGGATATCCGGCACAACGCCAAGATATTCCGGGAAAAACTGGCGCTGTGGGCCGCAGGGGAGATAGGGGAGAGCGCAGAATGAAGCGGGTAATCGTCACCGGCGGCGGCGGCTTTGTGGGCAAGGCCGTGGTCCGGCTGCTCCTCGCCCGCGGCATCGAAGTGACCGTGATCGGCCGCAATCCGTATCCTGATATCGTGACGATGGGGGCGCGGGTTGCCTGCGGCGATATCCGGGACCGGGATTTTCTCACGGCTGTTTTCCGGTACCATGACACGGTTTTCCATGTGGCG
>JACQYM010000325.1 GCA_016208225.1 Deltaproteobacteria bacterium
CCTGGAAAATTTCGAGAAGGCCCTGGCGCAGCGGGATGATAATTTTGATCTGCTGCTGCAGCTCGGCAAACTGTATTGCCGGGCCGGCCGCTGGGCCTCGGCAGTGCAGGTGCTGCGCAAGGGGGAACAGGTGGGGCCGGGTGGGGTGCGCGATATCAGTCATGGCGCGGTCCACCGTTATCTGGGCGAGGCGTATCAGGGGCTGGGCAAAAATGATCTGGCCATGGCCTGTCTGCAGAGGGCGGCCCGCCATAATCCCCGGGATGCCGCGGCCCTCAGCATGCTGGGCGAACTCTATTTCCAGGAGCGGCAGGGCGATGAGATCGCCCTTTCCCTGTGCCGGCAGGCGGTGGAGCTTGCCGATGACGACTGGCGCCACTGGTCGCGGCTCGGCTCGGTGCTGCTCGGCCAGGGAGATGTTGACGGCGCCCTGCCGGCCATCAGAAAGGCGTTGTCCCTGTCCGGCAAAAACGTTAGACTGCTTGCCCAGCTTGCCGCTGTTTACGAGAAGCGGGGCAGGACCGGGCTGGCGGCCAAGGTGTATGACCGCATTCTTCGCCTTGAGCCGCAGAATGCCGAGGCATCCAGGCGGCTTGCCGCGCTGCGGCAACAATAAATTCAATTTTTTGAGTTGTTGAATTATGCGAATTTACAATGTGTTGTATGAATAAAACGGCACGCAATCCGTCATGCCGGACTTGATCCGGCATCCAGAAGACTCACAAATAGCATAAACGCTGGATTCCGGCTAAAAACATGCCGGAATGACGACCGGCAATCCATTATGCCAACTCAGGAAGTTGAATAACAAAGAAAAGGACTCCCCCGTATGAAAACGTTTCGTTCCGCTGCCAATACCGAAAGTCAGCAATACGGCCTGGATACCTTCAAGGTCGGGGATTCCTGGCGGCTTTTCCGCATCATGTCCGAGTTTGTCGATGGTTTTGACTCCCTGGCCGCGGTGAACCGGCCGGTGGTGTCCATTTTCGGCTCCGCCCGCACCGGCGAGGCTGATCCCCACTACCAGCTCGCCGTTGAGGTGAGCCGCCGGCTGGCCGAAGCAGGCTATGCCATCATGACGGGCGGCGGACCGGGGATCATGGAGGCCGGCAACCGCGGCGCCGCGGAAGTGGGCGCTCCCTCCATCGGGCTGAATATCAACCTGCCCTTTGAACAGGAAGGAAACAAGTATGTCAACCTGCCCCTGGAATTCAAGTATTTTTTCGTGCGCAAGGTGATGCTGATCAAATACGCCATGGCCTTTATCGCCATGCCGGGCGGCTTCGGCACCCTGGATGAATTGTTTGAGGCGATCACCCTGATCCAGACGCGGCGCATCAAGCCTTTTCCCATTCTGCTGGTCGGCAGGTCCTACTGGTCCGGCCTGGTGGAGTGGATGCGCACCACCCAGCTCGCCGCCGGTAATATCAAGGAGGATGATCTGCTGATTTTCCAGATCATGGACACGGCCGACGAGATTGTCCATTACATCAGACGGACGGTCATTATCTGAATTTTTCCCACCCCCACTTTACACCCACTTCAGGCGAAAAATAATTTGTGATTTTTTCGCGCCTTCCCGCGCCGTTATCTGCCATATCTTGTAGTTTTTCTGTTGTGGTACACAATATGTTGTATTGATGGTTAGACTGTCTCATATTGTCACAAAAGGGCGGAATATTTCCTCTTGACACCCCCGTTCGTTGCCTCGTATAAGTAGCATATTATGGTGTAAAGTGGGGCAACAGGGTGCAGAGGGGTGCCGACGGGCATGAACGAAGCGATAATCAAAAATCAGCAGGGCCGTTTCCGGGGCAGGTCTGAACATGCGCTGGACGGGAAAGGGAGACTGAATGTGCCCTCCCGGTTCCGTGATGTGCTCCTGCGCGATTATGATGACCGGCTGCTCATTACCCCGCCCTGGCCTACCTGCCTGCGCATCTACCCGCTGCCCGAGTGGGAAAGAATGGAAGCAACTCTGCTGTCCAAGGAAAAAAAAGATCCCCAGTTCCAGAAGATGATCCGCTATCTCGTCGGCGGCTCGGAGGAGTGCCAGATCGACAGGAATGGCCGCATCCTTCTGCCCGCCCTGCTGCGCAATCAGCTGAATCTCAAGAAAGACGTGGTGATGATCGGCATGGGCTCTTTTTTCGAGATATGGGACAAGGATGCCTGGGAGGCGGAAAGCACGGTCACGCCGCAGGATTTCGGCGATTTTGAATCGACCATGCATGATCTCGGGCTCTTTTAAGGTATGACGATGCAACCGGTCCATCTGCCGGTTCTGCTGCCTGAAGTACTGGAGTACCTGGCCCTGCGGCATGGCGGCATCTATGTGGACGGCAATCTGGGACTCGGCGGCCACAGCAGGGCGATCCTTGAGGCAAGCGGACCGGGGGGCAGGGTGGTCGGTTTCGACTGGGATGAGGAGGCCCTGGCCCAGGCCCGGCTGAATCTTGCCGGCTATCACGGCAGAATCGAGTTTGTCCGGCGCAATTTCGCCGAGATGCGGGAGGCGCTGGATGAACTGGGCATCGGGCTGGTTGACGGCCTCGTCCTTGATCTGGGGCTCTCGTCGCTGCAGCTCGACACAAGCGGCCGCGGTTTTTCCTTCCAGGGTTCCGAGTCCCTGGACATGCGGATGGATAATAGGGCTCCGGAAACAGCGGCTGACCTGTTGAACCGGGCCAGCGAAAGTGAGTTGGCCGATATTTTCTACTATTACGGCGAGGAGCGTCAGGCCCGGCGGATCGCGGCATATGTGGCCGATGCCCGCAAAAAGACCCCGCTGGCCACAACCGATCAGCTGGTACGGATTGTCGAAGACGCTGTGCCGCCAAAATTTCGGCCCAAAAAAATTCATGTCGCCACCAAGGTTTTCCAGGCGCTGCGCATTGCGGTGAACGGGGAACTGGCAAATCTTGAAAAGATTCTGGACCGTGTCGTGGATATTGTGAAACCGGGAGGGCGTATCTGTGTAATTTCCTTTCACTCTTTGGAGGATCGTCTGGTGAAGCGGGCTTTTCGAAATAATCCTGATCTGGTGCCGGTAAACGCAAAACCGATCGTGGCGGCTGAGCAGGAAGTGCTCGTGAATCCGCGGTCGAGAAGCGCCCGGCTCCGCGTGGCGACAGTGCGGGGACAGTGATGGTTACCGGTTTTTCTTCCCGCTATAAATCCGGCACCGGCAGCCGGCCGGGTAAAAAAAGCGCCGGCCAGCAGCTGCAGCTGGGCCACTGGTTCTGGAA
>JACQYM010000103.1 GCA_016208225.1 Deltaproteobacteria bacterium
GACGTCGCCTCTAGCCTGGATTTCCACGGATGGTAAATGAACTAACATGCACTGGCCTGAAGGACTAACTGGGCTCCATTCCACCAATGCACGGAGGTGCGCCCGGCGTAAACGCATAGGCAATACAGATTGCGAACCAAGGGGAACGAAAAGAAATGTCGCGGAATATTGATACCGTTAACACCTACCTGGACGGCTTCCGCAAGAATGACCACAAGCAGATCCTGTCCTGCCTGACCGACGACATCGAGTGGACCGTCTTCGGCGCCTTCCATTTGACCGGCAAAGAGGCCTACGATAAGGCCATCGACGGAGCGCCCGAGTTCATCGACCCTCCCGAGCTGGAGGTCGTGCGCATGGTGGAGCAGGGCGACGTCGTCATGGCAGAGCTCACCGGCACGGCGAAGCGCGTCGCGGGGGGAGAGATGCGCATGACCATGGCCGAGTTGTTCGTCATGCGCGACGGCAAGATCGCTGAGCGCCGCGCCTGGGTGATCGTTCTTAAGGAGAACGACTACCGCTGAGCAATAGCGCGCTCAGGGATAGGACGTACAGCCTCGAAATCCGATACATCTCCATTTCCGCAGAGTTTTTCATCTATGTGTCAAGCACGACAAAAAAGTGGGGAAAGTTACATTATTGTAATTCGGTGCTGTA
Organism: Deltaproteobacteria bacterium; assembly: GCA_016208225.1. Classification (GTDB taxonomy): domain Bacteria; phylum Desulfobacterota; class Desulfobulbia; order Desulfobulbales; family SURF-16; genus SURF-16. The sequence goes on from JACQYM010000103.1 coordinate 658, forward strand.
TCGGGCATGCCGCTTATCCCGGTCTTTTATTCCTGTGAAAATTACATGCATCACGGCCCAGGGGCGGGTCTGGCCGGGAAATCGCCTTGGTCGTCGCGGGTGAGGAGAACGGCGGGGCCTGCTGCTGGCATATCTTTTGCCTTGACGGTTGAGAGAAAAGAAGATTTCTTGCACGGCAGGTCGATGGTTTGAAAGTTACACAAAATGAGGAGATTCGTGATGAAAAACCGGGCGATTGTTCTGCTGCTGTTGCTGTTCCTGTGCTGCCATTTTACCCAATCCGCCCTGGCCGGGGAGGTGCGGCTGTCGGCCGCGGCCAGCCTGACCGAGGCGATAAAGGAAATCGGGGCTGCCTTTATCCGGGAAAATCCGGATGCGAACCTGCAGACCAATTTCGGCGCCTCCGGGGCCCTGGCCAAGCAGATTGTCGCCGGTGCGCCGGCCGATCTCTTTATCTCGGCGGACACCAGGTGGCTCGATTATCTGGTCAAGGAGGGCAAGGTGTCGCCCGCCACGGTGCGGGTGCTGGCCGCCAATACCCTGGTGCTGGCCGGGCCGGCGGCAAATGCCATAACCTCGCTGGCTGATGTCACGAAACTCTCGCGCCTCGCCATGGGCAGCCCCGGCAGCGTGCCCGCCGGCCAGTATGCCGAGCAGGCCATGCGGGCCGCCGGGGTGTATGAGCAACTGCAGGCGGAAAAAAAGCTGGTCATGGCCCAGGATGTGCGCCAGGCCCTGCTCTATGCCGACCGGGGCGAGGTGGACGCGGCCTTTGTCTACCGTACCGATGCCCTGCTGGCAAAGCAGGCGGTGATCCTCTATACCGTGCCGGCCGATCTGCATGAACCCATTACCTATCCCCTGGCGCTGACTGCTGACGGGGAGAAAAATATCCCGGCCAAGGCCTTTTATGACTATCTCGCCGGGCCTGTTGCCAGGGAGATTCTGGCGAAATACGGATTTGCGAGCGGCGATACGGCTGCCGCAAATCAACCACAGAGAGCACGGAGCCCACAGAGATAACTGAACGTCAGAACTCCTGATGTCGTGACGTAATTTCAGAGAATTAAGTACTATCCCGGATTCTGGCCTGTTGCCAGTTGAGTGCCTAAAGTGCGCTAAAATACTTAAAGTGTCTGAAGTTGTCTGAACGTAGGAAAAAATATTTTTCCTCTGTGTTCTCTGTGCGCTCTGTGGTTAAACGAAAAACTCAAACGGCTGACAATTTCTGGGGTGAATCATGCTGACCCTTTCTCCACAGGATATGCAGGCCATCTGGCTGTCGGCCAGGGTGGCGATCGCGGCGACCATCATCTCCGTGCCGTTCGGTTTTGCGGCGGCCTATCTGCTGGTATTCGTGCGGGTGCCGGCTAAGGCCATGCTGGAGGGGCTGATCAATCTCCCCCTGGTGCTGCCGCCGGTGGTGGTCGGTTATCTGCTGCTGCTGCTCTTCGGCCAGTCAGGACCCCTGGGCGGGCTGCTGCACTCCCTCGGCATCCGCGTTGTCTTCACCCTGACCGGCGCGGTCATTGCCTCGGCGGTGGTGGGCTTTCCCCTGCTGGTGCGTTCCATCCGCACCGGCATGGAAGACATCGACAAACGGTATCTCCAGGCCTCGCGCACCCTGGGGGCGCGCTGGTGGGACACGCTGCTCACCATCATCCTGCCCCTGTCCGGCCGGGCCGTGCTGGCCGGCATGACCCTGATGTTTGCCAGAAGCCTCGGCGAATTCGGCGCCACCATCATCCTGGCCGGCAATATTCCGGGCGTCACCCAGACCATTCCGCTGGCCATCTATGAGTACACTAATACCCCAGGCGGCGACCGGCTGGCCCGCGGTGCTGCTGGTCAGTGAATCCATTTCCCGCAAGTTCCGGCAGAGGGCGGTGCAATGAATCTCGATGTGGCGCTGCGCAAGGATTACGGCAAATTCGAGCTGAACGTCGAGTTCAGCCTGACGGCCAGGCACTGCGGCATCTTCGGCCCTTCCGGCAGCGGCAAGTCGACCCTCATGCATCTGCTGGCCGGCCTGCTCAAGCCGGACGAGGGCCGGATCATGCTGGCCGGCCGGACGCTTTTCGACTCGAGCCGCAACATCAATGTGCCGCCCGAGGAGCGCCGCATCGGCGTGGTTTTTCAGCATTCCCACCTCTTCCCCCATATGAGCGTGCGCCGCAATCTGCTCTATGGCTGGCGCCGCACCCCGGAAGCGGAGCGGCTGATCAATCCGGAGGCCCTCATCCGGGTGCTGCAGCTTGACCCGCTGCTGGACCGGGGCGTCAACTCGCTGTCCGGCGGGGAGCGGCAGCGGGTGGCCCTGGGCCGCACCGTGCTCGCCTGCCCGCGCCTCATTCTCATGGATGAACCGCTGAGCGGTCTGGATGAAGAGCTGAAATACCAGATCATGCCGTACCTGAAAAAGGTCTTCAGCGAGTTTGATGTGCCACTGCTCTTTATCAGCCATGCCCTGCATGAAATGCGGCTGATGGCGGAGGAGGTGCTGGTGTTCGAGGCAGGGGTGGTGCGGGAGCGGCTGCCTGCCGAGGAACTGGCGCGCCGCAGCCTGGTCACGGGCAGCCGCGGCTATGCCAATCTGCTCACCTTAAGCGCGCCGCAGCCCCACGGCGACCTCTGGCTCTACCAGTGGGGGAAAACGCCGCTCATCCTGACCGAGCCGGGCGAAGGGGGCGACAATGTCGTTGAACTGGCTGCCAAGGACATCACCCTGTTCAAGCGCCATCCCGAGGCGAGCAGCGCCCGCAACCTTCTGCCCTGCCGGGTTGCGGGACTTTTCGGCGTCGGCAACCGCATCGGGGTTGAGCTTGACTGCAACGGCAGCCGCCTGATCTGTCAGATCGTGCCCGACTCGGTCCGCGAACTGGATATCCATGAGGGCGGGGAGGTGATCGCCGTGATCAAGGCATCCGCCTTTCGAAGACTTTATTCAATGAACAATTGACAATGAACAATTATCAATGAGCAACGAACAGTGAGCCATGAGCCATCCTGCCATCCGCCGACTCTCCAGCTGTGAAAAATAACCGTTCCTGATGAAAACCCTTTACTTGCTTCTGTCTAATGGGTAAAATTCCTTATATCAATGATGAGTGTCCTTTCTGCATAAAGTCTCCGGGGCGTGGCGTGAAAGCCGGGGATGATAAATCAATGAGATAACCTTGGTATTGATGGCCGTCCAGTGCTGTATGTCAGGCCGTCAACAATAATTCGGATTACCACCCTGCTGCGGGCAGAAGTTCATTTTGTGGTCATGTTCAACTGGCAGCGGCGGCCGGCGGGTCAATACCCCATGGCCGAATTCCGGCATTGCTCCCCCTTTTGCCGGAAATGACCGGGCCGCACCGGGATGCTGGGCAGGGGATATGCGCGGTACTCTGAATACTCGCAATTTCTGACAGCGCGACAGGTATGCCGCCAAAGCTTCGGATGGAATGAAATAGTCCTCATGGATATTCTGCAGATCCTGTCAATAATTCTGGTTGCTGTCGGCGCGGTCTTCATGTTTTTCTCGATACTGTTCAGTGCGAGAATGCTGCACAGCGTGCCGCCGATTTTCCTGACGCAGTGGAAGGTGCTGACCGGGCTGATGTTTTTTTTCCTGGGCGGCTACCTTACCTTTGTCGTCGGAGAGTTGAAACACTTCGACCTGTCCACCGAACTTGTCTGCGGTGTTGTTTTTCTCGGCGGCGCGGTCTTTGTCTTTCTCATCATCAATCTCACCAACAAGACCATCGACAAGATACGGGAAGGGGAGCGGCTGCTGCGCAATGCCCATGATGATCTGGAAGTGCGCGTCGAGCAGCGGACCGGGCAGCTGCAGCAGATCCTGGTTGATCTGGAAAAGGAGGTCGGGGAACGCCAGAAAGCCTTCGTTGCCCTGGACAATGTCAACGCGGAATTATTGCAGATCCTCAATTCCGCCGCGGACGGCATCCGGGTGGTTGATAAAAATTTTATCATCCGCCGCGTGAACCGGACATTTGCCCAGCTGGCGGGGATTGCCGAGGAAGAGCTGATCGGCATGCATTGCCATGATGTGTTCAAGAATTCCGCATGTCATACCGTGGATTGTTCCCTGCAAAACGTCCTGCGGGGCGCCCCCTTTGTGGAAAATGAAAAATTATTGCAAAGGAAGGACGGCAAAATATTCCCCTGTATTGTTACCGCCTTCCCCTATCATAATCCTGACGGCAAGCTGATCGGCATCGTGGAGGGGTTCCGCGACATTTCCCAGCGCAAGGAAATGGAAAACAGGCTCAAGGAGATGTCCATCACCGATGAGCTCACCGGCCTCTTGAACCGGCGGGGATTTGTCGCCATAGCTGAAAAACATCTTCAGCTCGTGGACCGGGTAGACAAATTTCTTTATCTTCTCTATCTCGATCTCGATAATATGAAGGGGATTAATGACAATCTTGGCCATGACACCGGTGATCAGGCCCTGATTGAAACGGCTGACGTGCTCAGGACCACCTTGCGCAAATCGGATGTTCTGGGCATCGGCCGGCTGGGGGGCGACGAGTTTGCGGTGCTCATGTTCAGCAGCTATGAGCCATGCTGCAAACACCCGGTTGTCCAACGGCTGGAAGACCATCTTGCCGAAAGAAACAGCATGCCGGACCGCAGTTATCAACTTTCCCTCAGCGTGGGCGTCGCCCAGTACCTCCCGGAGAAACCGTGCTCCATTGAGGAATTTCTTGCCATGGGCGATGCGGCCATGTATGCCTGCAAGAAGGAAAAAAACGGCCGGTGGACCGCCATCCTGTGACCTCTCTTTCCCGACGGGTCATTGCCGGTAAAACGGGTCCGCGGTAAAAAAAAATTACGGGACATACCCGCGGGAGGCATGGCGGACAGCTAACTCCCCGCGGTCCACCCGCCTGCATCGATGAAATTCTGCTCGACTTTTTTATGTCGCTTTGCGCATCATAATAAAAAGGCAGTTACAAACAAAGCGACTGAATCGGAAAGGATAAATCAATGTATAATGTGTCTCAAAAAGAGCTGGAACATATCGATGTGATTCTTAATGAAGACCTGCTTTCCATCGGCGTGCATTGTGCGATCGTTATCGATGTGGCCGGCAACACCATTGCCCAGCTGGATGACGGGCACTGCACTTTTGATGTGATGTCTTTTGCCGCGCTTGCCGCCGGCAATTTTGCGGCCGTCGATGCCATGGCCAAACTGGTAGGCGAGCAACAGTTTTCCCTGCATTTCCATCGCGGCGAAAAGGAGAGCATTCATTTCAGCAAGATCAATGAGGATATTCTGCTCATTTGCATTTTCGGCCAGGATGTTTCCCTGGGCTTTCTGCGTCTGAAAACAACAGAGGTTATCGATAAGATAAAATCAATCTGGGAAAGATGATGGGGTGAGGGATAACTCGTGGGATTAATTAATGTAAAGAAAAAGGAAGTGCAGATTAAAATTGTTTATTACGGTCCCGGGCGGGGCGGTAAAACGACAAACCTTGATTACATCAACAAGAAATATAAGCAGCGGATAAAAACCGAGATGGTGAGCATTAAAACTCACGGCGACCGGACCCTGTTTTTTGATTTTCTGCCGGTGGATATCGGCAAGATCCACGGCTTTGACATCAAGATCCAACTTTATACCGTGCCCGGCCAGGTCAAGTATAACGCCACCCGCAAACTGGTGCTCAAGGGTGTGGACGGCATTGTTTTCGTGGCGGACCTGCAGCGGGAAAGAAGGGACAGCAATGTGAAATCCCTGGAGCAGATGAAGGAAAACCTTCTCACCCACAGCAAGGATGTCTTCAAGATTCCGCTGGTGCTGCAATACAATAAGATCGATCTGAAAGAGCAGGGGGTGCCGTTGCTCACGGTGGAGGAGATGGAACAGGACCTGAATCAGGAGCTGAAGGTGCCTTTTTTTGTCGGCAGCGGCTTGACCGGAGAGAATATCGTGGAAACGCTGAAGAAAATTATCTCCATGACCCTCATCTCTTTCCGCAAGGAATTGCAATAGGAGGCTCTCCATGCCAAGTGGCGCGGAAATCATTAATGAACTGAAGGCTGCCATTCTTGCCATTGAGTGGGAAATTACCGATCAGGCCATGGACAGCCTGCTGCGGGCCACCGCCCCTTTAAAGGAAAGATGGGCGAGCAGAAAGCCGCTGCTGGTCTGTCTGCAGGTCATCGACACCCTCGGGCTCTATATCAAAAGGGCAAAGGAAAAGGCCCATCCCGAGGCCATCAAGCTGCTGCCCGCGGTTTTTGCCGCCCTGGAAACCGTGGTCACGGATGACACCATGAGTGATGGCCGCAAGGTGGCCCTGGTCCGCCTGCAGGTGGAAAAATATAATAAACTGAAAGGGGACCTGGCCAGATCGGGAAGGAAAGCGGCGGCGACCCCGGCCCCGGAAAAACCAAGGGAACAGCCATCTGTGCCGGGGCAGGGCGGCAGTCCCATCCGGGACCTGATGGAACAGA
>JACQYM010000326.1 GCA_016208225.1 Deltaproteobacteria bacterium
CGGGTACGGCGGCCGGGCAAAGGAGCGGGTCAATGTGGTGGCGGACGGGGAGGCGGTCCGTCTTGACGCCGCCGCGGCCGGGGACGAGCCCTTTTTCATGGCGGAGAACCTGCCGGGCGTGCCGGTGCTGACCAGCAGAAACAGGGTGGACGGCGGCCGTTACGCGGTGGAACATTTCGGGGCGGGCGCCGTGATTCTTGATGACGGCTTTCAGCATCTGCGGCTCACGCGCGACGTGAATCTCGTGCTGTTCAAGGTGGACACCTTCCTCGGCAACAACCGGGTGTTTCCCGGCGGCGATATGCGGGAGCCGCTCAAGGCCCTGGCCCGGGCGGATGCTTTTGTGCTGACCTGCGTTGATGAGGAAAACCGCGGCCGGGCGGAGGCGATAAAAAAAGCGCTGGCCGGCAGGTTTCCCGGCATCTCGGTATTCATGGCGGCCTTCAGGCCGGTGGCGCTGGTGGCAGCCGATGGCGGGCAGTTTCCGCTCGGCGCCGGGCCGCGGCCTTTTTTCGGTTTCTGCGGTCTGGCAAATCCGCATTCATTCATGCGCAGTCTGCAGCTGGCTGGTATTGAAACCGATGGTTTCCAGGTGTTTCGCGACCATTGCCGTTACTCGCCCTGGGAGCTTGATTTTCTCCGCAAACAGCTCAAAAAGAGCGGCGCCGGGGCGCTCATTACCACGGAGAAGGACCTGGTCAAGCTCAAAGGCAGGGAACTGGGACTGCCGCTTTATGCCCTGCGCATGGCCATGGTCCCCGAGGTGGGGCTTGACGAATTCGTGCTGGAAAAGCTGCATTCTTTTTCCTGATAGGCATGGGAAAAAGGACATGGTGTGTTTTTTAGACAACAGCTTCCGGCGTGCCAAGGGAAATTTCATGGCTGGCTGGTTTTGGTTAATATTTTGAAATTGTTAAGTTAATTTATTAAAATCATTTTATTGGTCTGTTGGTTCCTTTTTTGCATTAGGGAAGGCAGCGTCTTTGAAAGAAACTGAAACAGGGGGTGATCCCCTTTCCCCAATAAAGAGTGAATGCAAAAAAGGTTTGTCGATGGACAGGTGGCAGCACACAATTAAAAAAGCAGTCAGTTTTGCGGGTATCGGCCTGCACTCCGGCAAAACCGTCAGACTGGCGATCAAACCCGCGGCACCTGATACCGGCATTCGTTTTCTGCGCACGGATCTGCACCAGGGGGTCATGATCCCGGCGACGCTGTTCCGGGTCGCGGATACCAGGCTGGCCACAACTCTGGCCAAGGATGATGTCACGGTGTCCACCACCGAACACCTTCTTGCCGCCCTGGCCGGCATGGGAATTGATAACGCCGTTATTGAACTCGATAATGATGAAGTGCCCATCATGGACGGCAGCGCCGCTCCTTTTGTGCATGTGCTGAAAAAGGTCGGACGCGAGCGGCAGAAAGCGGTACGGCTCATGCTGAAGATCACCCGCAAAATCGAGGTGAAAAACGGGGATGCCATGATCCGCATCGAACCCCACAAGGGTTTCAAGGTGAGCGGCGAAATCGATTTTGCCCATCATCTGGTGCGGAAGCAGAAATTTTCCGTTGACATTGACTCCTATACCTTTATCCGGGAAATCGCCTCGGCCCGGACCTTCGGTTTTCTGCACGAGGTCGAATATCTGCGGCAGCACGGCAAGGCCCTGGGCGGTTCGCTGGAGAATGCCATCGTCATCGACCAGACCCAGATTCTGAACGCCGAAGGGTTGCGTTTCACCAATGAATTCGTCCGGCATAAGCTGCTTGATCTGATCGGCGACATGGCCCTGCTGGGCTGTCCGGTGCTCGGCCACATCACGGCTTGCCGCTCCGGCCATGCCCAGCATCTGCAGCTCATGCAGGAGATCGCTGCGCATCCGGAATGCTGGCAGTTTGTTGTCTGCACGGAGAACGGCAAGGAGAGCGCCCTGGAAAAGGTGGTCATGTCCACCATGGCCGCGGGCACCAAGATATTGCCCTATCTGCTGCCCCCCCAGGTTCTGCCGGGGGCAAACAGCGCACCCCTGCCGGCCTGAAACGTTTTTCCCCTTCCGCATTCGTCACCTGCAGGCGCTCGCCGCACCGCATACGCGGTACCAGCGGCAGCGCCTTTTTTCTTTCCGGACAAGCTGCCGCTTGCCGCCCGCATTTTTCATCCGCCTTGCATCCGCTGCGTCCCTTGCTGCAAATCGATGTTGAAATAGATGCCGAAAAAGACTACAAGCTTAGGAGCCGTTGCGGTACGGGATCGTTTTCCGTCCGGCGGAGTGTTTTTCGTCAACAAGATAAGCTATGCGGCAATCAGCCGACAGGAGTGATACTATGAAACTGCAAGGAAAGATTGGTTTTCTCGGCGGAGGCCGCATGGCTGAAGCCCTTATCAAGGGGATTCTGCAGGCCGGCCTGACCGAAAGCTCACGGGTCGTGGCGGTGGATCCCGATCAGGGCCGCCGCAAGATTCTTGATGAGTCCTTTTCCATATCCACGGGAAAATCCCACTCCATTCTGGCAGACTGCGCCATTATCGTGCTGGCCGTGAAACCGCAGATCATGGGGAAACTGCTGACCGAATGTGCCGAGTGGCTGGACAGCCGGCATCTGGTGATATCCATTGCCGCCGGGATCCCGGTCTCTTTTATCGAGGAAAGGCTGGCCGCCGGATGCCGGGTTATCCGGGTGATGCCCAATACCCCGGCGCTCATCCAGGAGGGTGCATCCGCCATAAGCGCCGGCTCAGGCGCCACCCCGGAGGATATGGAGATTGCGGGCCGGATTTTTTCCGCCATCGGTAAAAGTATTGTACTGCCGGAAACATATCTTGACGCGGTTACCGGCTTGAGCGGCAGCGGCCCGGCCTATGTCTTTCAGTTTATCGACGCCCTGGTTGATGCGGGGGTGAAGGTGGGGCTGAGCCGGCAGGATGCTGAACTCCTTGTGCTGCAGACCATTCTCGGATCAGTGAAGCTGGCAATGGAAACCGGCATGCATCCCGCCCAGTTGAAGGCCATGGTCACCTCCCCCGGAGGGACGACGATCGCCGGGCTCCATGAACTGGAAAAGGCCGGATTCAAGGCCGGCGTCATGACCGCGGTTGAGGCGGCAACCAAACGTTCCGAAGAACTCGGGAAGTTGGTCTGACCAAAAAGACCAACAAAACCAATATGTATAAAAAAGCCGGCATCATTGTAAAAAAAGATTCGGACCAGGCCAGGGTGATCTGCGGGGAAATGATCGACTGGTTTAGCAGTCGATCCGTGGAAACCGTTATCGACAAAATTTCCCGGGATCTCGATCTGCTGATCATTCTGGGCGGTGACGGCACGTTGCTCCATGTGGCGGAAGAGGCAAGTCAATGCGAGGTGCCGGTGGTGGGGGTCAATCTGGGGAACCTCGGCTTTCTGACCGAGGTTGCGGAAGATGAAAAGTTCGCGGCCCTTGAAACCATCCTGGCCGGTTCCGGGCGGATTGAACAGCGGAACATGCTGAAAACCAGACTGCGGACCGATGGCGGATCAGGCAAATGGCGTTATGCCTTGAATGACGTGGTGATCAGCAAAGGGGCCATTGACAGGCTGGTCCGCCTCTGCACCTGGGTTGATGAGGAGTATCTGAACACCTATAAGGCCGACGGCCTTATTTTTTCAACGCCCACCGGTTCCACGGCCTATAATCTCTCGGCCGGCGGACCGATTGTGCATCCGGGCCTTGCCGCCATCATGCTGACGCCGATCTGTCCCTTTATGCTTGAGAGCCGTCCCGTGCTGCTGCCCGCATCCGTAAGCTTAAGCACACGGCTTGCCGGACCGGCGGCGGACGTGAACGTCATTGTTGATGGCCAGCATGTCTGGAATATGGCGGCAACGGACAATCTTGACGTGGCCACATCGGAAAAGCCGTTGCGCCTCATCTGTTCCCCGCAGAAAGGGTACTTTGATATCCTGCGCCGCAAATTGAACTGGGGGGGAGCTGCTGAAAATGTATAAGGACTTAGGAGCCGTTACGAAATAACTTGTACAATTCAGGATCTTTCTGTACGGCTCCTTTTGCCGTTCTGGTTGTCAGAATGACCTTGGTATTTAATGACATCGGCTTCCCGGCAGGAATGTCCCGCAGAGACGGCAAGGCAGGGGAAAGATCCTTGGCCGGTGCGTCTCTGCGAGATTGATCGCCGCCGGGCAGCCGCCTCACTGACCGGCAGCGTGCATCTTCCGGTCAACGAGGCCCTTGTCGCCTACTCATCATAAGAGGAGGCGGCCAGTTTTTCCTTTTCCTGCTTCATGGCCTCTTTGCCCGCTTCGATGGCAGCGCTTAACGCCTGTTTTTTTTCGTCAAGATAGTCTTTGCCGTGGCTGACCATTTCCGTGCCCCGGCTGATCAGCTGCCGACCCTGTTCAATCATGTCCTTGCCGCGATCAATGGCCTGCTCGGCGGAACTCTTGATGGCAGTGGGGATTTTTGCCCCCTTTTCCCGCAGGTCCTGGCCGTATTCCTTCAGGATTTCTCTTGTCTCTTCACCTGTTCTCGGCGCCACCAGCAGGGCGATGCCTGCCCCGACAACGGCGCCGGTTAAAAATGAGAGGACCGCAACCGTGGAATTGCAATTATTGTCCCTATTCATCGATTTATCTCCTTTCTGATAGTTCGGATTTTTTGAAAAACCCGGTAAAAGCCGCTATCCCTGCGCTGACACCTCGGATCTGTATGGTTACAGGGACGACTGTTTCCTTGACAAGTTCGGCGGTGGACAGCAGCGTGTCGCCTGCCAGCCGGACCGTGTCGATAATCTGGTCGGTTTTTTCTATTTTCTCTTGCAGCGAGGCGGAAAGGCTGCACAGTTCCTCGCTCACTACAGTTGCCTTATGCAGAAACGGCTCCAGGTCCCTGGTGATTTTCTCCCAGGCGATTTCAGCTTTCTCCGCATTGCGTTTCAACTGGTACAGAACCGGAATCAATGCCGCTACCACTAAAATGACCCCGACTGAAGCTATGATGAAAAAAATATCACTGGTAGCCACTGGCTGTCTCCTCCTTTGCAGTCTGTTTATATTCTGCCCATATCATATGATGTTTGTAAAATAAATTCTGCGGGGCGGAAATCAACCGTTTATTTTTTTTTGATGCTGAATTTTTTCATTTTGTATTGCAGCAGACTTTTGGTGATGCCGAGTGATTCCGCGGCCTTGGTCTGTACATAATCGGCCTTTTGCAGCGCACTGCGCAGCGCCTTTTCTTCAATGGCGTCAAGCAGGTCGGGCAAAGGCGTGCCGGGCGGGACGATGTCGTCGGGATCAAAGGACTGGCTGATCTGGGCCGCAACGCGGCTTGTCCCCCGGTCAGGCAACACATCCGCCGGCTCAATGGAGTTGTCGGCGCAGAGGATGCTGGCGCGCTCAATGGTGTTTTCAAGTTCCCTGATATTGCCCTCCCAGGGCATGGTGGTCAATAAACGCAGGGTAGCCGGGGCTATCTTCAGCTCGGGCTTGTTGAGCTGTCTGGCAAACTTGCTGATGAAATGTTCGGCAAGCAGGGGGATATCTTCAATCCGTTCACGCAGAGGGGGAAGATGC
>JACQYM010000383.1 GCA_016208225.1 Deltaproteobacteria bacterium
AGTCTCTCAAACTGTTTTCACCACAGAGCACATGGAGAACACACAGAGAAAATATATTTATTACAGTCAGTTTCTCTGTGGGCTCTGTGTTCTCCGTGGTTAATTTCCAGTTTTTACGATTTCATCAATAATAAACGCGCAGGGTTACGATAAAAATTTTAAACTCATTTTCTTCCTGCACATCTTCAGATTCCCCCACCGAGTATTCAAAGGTGAGCAGGGAATTTCTGTTCACCTTCCACTTGAGCGCGGGAGACAGGCTCGTTGTCTTTTCCCCATCCGTATCCTGCGAATCGCCGCAGGAAAGGGAGAACTGCATGGTCCCGTCCTGGAAAGGGGCCCAGTTGAGACCATACATCTGCCGGGTATACGAGTCATTTATTATGCCCTCCTCGTCCGTGAAGGTGAGGTCCGCGGACAGGCTGAGAGTGGGGTAAGGCACCCAGGATAGCAGGATGCCGCTGGTCTGTTCACGAATGTCCGGCTCGTCCGTTTGTGTGGCCCAGGAAATCTCATAGTCAACCGTCGCATTCATCCAGCGGTTCGGAGTGATGGTGGTGCCCACCCGGGCAAAGGTATTGGTGGCTTCTCCTCCTTCCGGCGGATATTGCCAGCTGTAGCCGTTATCAAGATTCATGCTCCAGCCGTCATAGAGATCCAGATTGTTCCTGAGCAGCACGGAGTTGACGGAACTCTTCCCCTCCTCTTCATCGTCATTATGTCCATAGCTGTATGTCAGGGTCTGATTGAATGTCTCCAGGTAATACCCCGCCAGGGAGGCGGAATAGGTGTGGCTGATGCTGTCGAATCCTTCTTTCTCCGTAAGTTCCGATCGGGCCACCCGCATGTTCCCGGAAAAAATTTTATTAAAGATATGCCGGATATTCGCCCCGGAATTGAGCCAGGTTCGCCTGTCGTCAAACGGCTTTGTTTCCTCCTCGCGATAATGCATGTCATATCCCGTGGACGTCCTGTCAGTCATTCTCCAGTTGACGGCAAGATCGGTGTTCCAGTTGGTTGTCGAAAATTCAGACGTGTCCGCCGGCAGCGTCCTTTTCGGCTCGAGGTTGCTTAAGCGGATCTCCTTGCCCGGCAGCAGCGTCTGGGACCAGGGTGTGGTGACAATCTTCAGGTAACGGGCATTGGCGCCGGCAAAGGACAGCTCAAACCTGTTTTCGAAAATATTGAAGCTCGTCTGTCGGACATCCAGTCGGCGCCAGACTTCCAGATCATCGCTCTCGTAAACGGACCAGACGAAGAGATGGGCAATGTCCGCCACCTCGGACGGCGAGGCCTGCTTGTCCGCCGGGTCGGTTGGATTTTCAGGCTTGACAAGCACATAGACCGTATCCACTTCCGTGTCCGAACCGAAGTCAAGGCCGAAGCTGAGCTGTGTGGGAGTGCCCAGCAGATTGACATTGTCAAGGGTGCCGAAGGTGAAATCGGCAACCATGTTTGACGTGGCCGGGGGCGGATCGTCCAGGTTAAAAAAAGTCGTGCCCGGCACCGAGGTGTCCACCAGTCGTGCTCCTTCCCCGGAAAATTCCACCTTGTCCTGTTTATACCTGGTGCCGGCGCTGACCGCGACTTTGCCATCGTGATAGAGATGGCTGTAGCGGATGGTGCCGTTATCCGTCGTGGAATTGGTTTCAAAATCGCTCACTTCCTGGAGGGTGTCCAGATTGGTATGGATATAGTCAAAGGTGAAATCCTTATACAGATATTTACTTTGCAATTCCAGATTATCGGTCGTCGACTCCGTGGTCAGGGGCTCGTCGTGGGCAAGAATGCGGCTGTAATTCAGGATTACCCGCGGCAGCTCAACCGGCTTCCAGTCCAGTCTGGTGGTGTATTCATCACTGTATCTTCTGGTGGTCTCCGCGAATGTTTCGGTTTCTTTGAATTCCGTCCGGCGATACCCGGTTCCTGCCTGCAGAATCGGGGTGGAGAGCTGCAGTTCGGCATAGGGGCGGATGCCGCGATCCTTGCTTTCCATCTTCAGCCCGTTGGTCTCCGTATCCGTATTGTCGAGATCAAACATTCCTCCACCGTTGAAGGCAAGGGTAGGGGTGAGGTCCTTGCTGAAGTCAAGACTGTAAAGTTGCGAAAACAAGGAATAATCGGTGTCTGTTTTCTCGCCGGTTGCCTTGTCTTTGCTGCTGTTGGTGGAAGTCGTGTATTCCAGATCCGTCAGAAACCGCAGGCTGTCCGCCCGCAGAGAACCTTCCAGGAAGGCCATCAACAGCAGGGCGGTCAACAGCGTTACTGACAGAAAGGAAGTTTTCGGCATGCCCTATCTTTCACCCATGACGGCAACGGCATGGCTGCCATTTTCCAGCTCCAGGCGGCCCAGGGGCTGTTTACTGACCAGATCGATTTTCTGCAGGTTACTGCTGTGCGGCAGCACGGCAAAGAGGGTATTTTCTTCGTTGTCAATGGTCAGATGCTGAATCGCACCAGGCAGGCTGTATGAGTCAATAAGCATCAGGGCGGACCTGGGGTCGACAACGGCAATCACTCCATCCTGCATGCCGACATACACCAGGCCGTTTTTTTTATCCGCCTTGATGGAAACCGCGCCTTGGCCGATGAAAATTTTGCTGGTCACGCTCAGTGAGGCGGCATCGACGACCAGAAGATTGGCGGAAAAGTCGGAAATGAGATATAGGGCGCTGCCGCTGGCGTTTGTTGTTCCCTTGAAGGGGAACTCCTCCAGCTCTTTCGCGGTTATTACTTTTTGTCCGGCCAGGTCCAGGGTTGATATGGTGCCGGAAGAACCCTGGAGCACATAGGCTCTTCCTTCATCAGGACCCATGAACACCCCTGTCGGCGTGGCAGAGAGCCGGACCTTGCCTTTTTCAAAAAGAGAGTCGGTATCGATGATGCTGGCGGAATTGCTGCCCTGATTAATGACGACAAGGGTGGTGCCGGAGGGGGAGAGGGCCAGTTCGCACGGGTCATCCACGAATTGCAGCCGGATCCTGCCCAGCACGACCCCATTGCTGACCTCGACCACGGCAATGGCATTCTCCCGGGCCAGGGCCACATACAGCCAGCCTTTCCTCTGGTCGAGCGCCATGCCCTTCGGCATGGCGCCGATATGCAGGGTGCCGGTGATCTGGGCCGTCCGCTTGTTAAAAATGATCAGACTGTCCGATCCGCTGTTGCTGGCAAACCCCTTCAGGCTGGGCAACAGCCGCTCCGGCTCCCAGAGGGAAAATTTCGGGGTCAGAAGAACGCCATCGGTTACCAGCCTTTCCGGGGCAAGGGAGAGAAAAAGGGTTGCCGCGGTCTCTTTTACGACAGTGAACTGATGGTCAATGCGCAGCGGTTCTTCCGGCGCCAGCAGGTTGATTTCGCCTTCTTCGCTCTGCAGGGTGGCATCCGTGATCTGCAGGGCGAGACCCTGATACACCCCTGGCGGCAGCGGGGCAGAGGCCAGTTTTTTCTGTATTCCCACCAGGTCGCCGCCGGCGATCCGGTCCATGGTCATGGCAAGCGGGATTTCGCTGCCGTCCTCCCGCAGGGCGGCAAGGCCGCTGATGGTGAAATGCAGCAGGTGCGCTTCCTGGGGCAGGGGCTGCAGATAGAGGTTGAATGGACCCGTCAGGGCCGCGGGCGGACGCACAAGGGTGGATTGCACCGTGCAGGCACAGATGAACAGCATGAGGAGCCCGGCCAGCAGAAGATTGGCCGCCTGCCGCCCACCATGGTTATTCGGCTCCGGCGATCGCCAATGTCTGTTTTCAGCAGGCCAGCTCATGCTCTTCACCCTTATGGAATTTGCGATCCATGACATTTTTCGCAGAATTGCCGCTGGCCGCTGCCGAATTCAGCGGCAATGTTCCGGCCGTAGTAACTGTAAAAGACATCGGTCGGCGTCACGCCGCCATCACCGACGGCCGGGTGGGACTGGGACAACAGGGTGGCTTTGAAATCCCAGCGGCCGCTGTTGTCAAAGGCCGAGGCATGGGCCCGATGGCAGGTGAGGCACATGACATTGGCATTGGCATTGGGTCCCTGGCTGCTGTTCGGATCCAGCAGCTCCGGGTTGCTGATGCCGCGCTCAAAGGGGACGAACTGCAGATAGGCAGTGGCTGCCATGCCGGAAAAGTCTCCGGTGCGGAGATAGGTATTGTAGTTCGTTATGATTTCACTTTCGAGTTTTTCGCTGTTGCCGGCAGGATGCTCAAAGCCCCCGGCGGACTGATGGGCATTGTTCAGCACACCGCTGTGGCAGTTGGCGCACCATTCACTCATGCCGGAACCGTAATCCACATGGGAAGTATTCGATTCTTCGAATTGACGGATAGTGCTTTGCCTGGCGATCGGGGCATCATTGCTGAAGGAATTTCCTGACGCCCCGCTGCCGCCGCTGTAAAAGGAATCGCCCAGCAGCCGGTAATTGCCGGAGATGGTTCCCGGTGCGCCTTGATCTCCATAGGAGCCCGATCCCGAGATCGGCAGTCCGCCTTGCCGGCTGCCGCCGGCAACCTGGCCGTGGGGGTCATGGCAGCTGGTGCAGCCAAGCCTGGCTGACGGGTAAGAGCCGCCCGGGGCCTGCACAAGAAGAGGGTCGGGATGTAGATTGTAATCAATGGCGATAATGTTGTGGCCGTGTTCGTAGCCGGGACTCTGGCCGCCGATCCAACTGAAATTCTTTGTCAGCCAGTAAAAATCTCCTCCCGGTGTCAGGGCGGAGCCGTCGGGACTGAACACCGACGTGCTGTTCGGACCGCCGAAACCGCTATGGCAGTTCAGGCAGATGGAGCTGGGGTCGCTTTTCTGCAGAAGCCACTGACTGCCGGGCTGGCCGCCGTGCATGCTGTGGCAGCCGCTGCAGCTCCCCGTGCCGCCGGAATGGAATCCCTGGGATCTTCCGTTTCCAGGGCTTACCGCCAGCAGAGCACCGGTGCAGAGCAGCAAGGTGGCAATATTTCGGATTCCGGCCATAAGCAATTTTTCATTTAATTTTCCCTGACAGGGGGTCCTAACGAATCAGTGATAATTTTATTGTAGGGGCAGGAGATAATTTGGCAAGCAAAAATCTTCATTTCTTTATAAGCGGTTACGGTTTTAATCGGCACTGATCCGCCTCCCTTTTCACCTGCCATACCTTACTGACAGCTCCTGTTTTGCCCAGGTTCCGCTTGTGCCATTGGCAGGCAATTTTTATTGCCCGCCAATGGGCCGATTTTTCCGGTAAAAAAAAGCCGGCGAGGCATAAATGCATCCCGTCGGTTTTCTGTTACATCGGTCTGGTCAGGTCAACCAAACGGGGGCCAGGCAACAGCATCAATCCTTGGCATGACACTTGTTGCACAGTGAACGCTGATGCTCACCGTATTTCGTGACAATATCAACTGCCGCGCCATTGGCATAGTAGGGTTTTGCCCCGGCAGCCATGAGGGTCGGGGCTATGCCGCGAACATCAGTAGTAAGGATGCCTGACTCGGCAATTAACTCAGTGGTCGGATCCCAGCGCAGGCCGTTTTCAAAGGCCGAACCATGGGCGCGATGGCAGGTAAGGCACATGACCACGTCGTTGCCGTCCTCGACACCCACGGTGTAGGCAGCGGCGCTCACGTCGGGCAGCAGCGAGCCGTCGGCAATGCCGCGCTCAAAAGGAACCAGTTCGTCATAGGCCGTGGTTACGGCACCGGTGAAGTCGCCGGTTTTCACATAGCCGTTGTAGGTTGCCATGGGCACGGCCACGTTGGTCGGATGCATGTTGGCGTTGTCAGCAAAAGCCGAATGGCAGCTCAGGCACCAGTCGGACATGCCG
>JACQYM010000384.1 GCA_016208225.1 Deltaproteobacteria bacterium
AAGGGGCAGGCCATAGGCGGCGCCCCTGTTGGCCGCACTCAGCTGCTGGTTGAGCATGTCGGCGAAAGGGACGGGCAGGGCAAGGGACAGATGCTGATAAATCTGATAATGAAACCAGCCGATCCCGGCAAACCCGGCAGCAAAAAGCAGAACAACGGCGATGTGCAGGAAGGTGGTCGGCCGCGCCAGCAGCGGCGCCGGACGGCACAGGTTGACCGCGCCGGACAGGCCGGTCAGCCCGGCGGCCAGCAGCAGGACGATGAGCAGCCCGTGGCCGGCCTGGCTATAAAATGATATGGGCAGCAGTGTTTCCATGCATTTTTTCACAAGGGGTTCATCTTAGGGAGTCATTTTTTTTGAGCATATCTCACCCTGCCTTGAAAGTCCACTGCCCTGAAAATCTCGTTCCTGTTTTGTTGTGCAGGCTGGGAGGTTAATCTGTGCCGTCATGCCAGCATGTTTTTAGCTGGTATCCGGCGGAGTACATGGATTCCGGCTAAAAACATGCCGGAATGACGAACATTTAGAGACTTGGTAAACGGTATATATCAACAATTTCCGGGTCCCTTACGACCCTTGATCCCTGAGATTTGCCCAGCAAGGCGCTTGACAGGACAGCGGACGAGGGTTATTTATAAAGTAAGTAATCAATTACTATCTTTACGGAGGTTTTTCATGGCAACCCATCCCAAGCATCTGCCGGCGGGCGAGCGTCGCGCCGCCACAGTGCAGACGGTGGTCGAACTGGCCGCCGAGCAGAACCCGAGCGCGATCACCACGGCAGCGATTGCCAAGCGCATGAATCTGACCCAGGGCGCCCTGTTCCGCCATTTTCCCAACAAGGACGCCATCTGGCAGGCGGTTATGGAATGGGTGGGGGAGCGGTTGCTGGCCGGCACGGATCAGGCCATGCAGGGCATGGAATCGCCGCTGGCGGCCATGGAGGCGGTATTCATGAACCACATCGACTTTATCGTCCGCCACCCGGGCGTGCCGCGCATGCTGTTCGGCGAGTTGCAGCGCGGCGAAGACACGCCGGCCAAGTGTATGGTGCAAACACTGATCAGCCGTTACGGCGAACGGCTGCGGGTGCTTATCGATAAAGGCAAAGCACAGGGAGACATCGCTCCGGAGGTTGAGACAGCGGCGGCGGTCACCTTGTTCATCGGCACGATCCAGGGCCTGGTGGTGCAGTCGTTGCTGGCCGGCAGCATCAAACGCCTCCGCCGGGACGCCCCGGGCGCTTTTGCCATCTATCGCCGCGGTATCGGGAGGATGCGATGAAACGTCTGCCGAATAACCGGACCTTGGCCCTGGTGGGGGTGCTCATCCCTCTGTTTGCCCTGTTCATTTACGTGGCCTTGCGGTCCGGGCCGCTGGCGGTCACCGCAGTCGAAAACCGCGCCCTCTCCCCCGCCCTGTTCGGCATCGGCACGGTCGAAACCCGCTACACTTACAAAATCGGTCCCACCGTGGCCGGGCGGATCAAAACGGTGAATGTGCACGTGGGCGATACGATTGCGGCGGGTCAGCTGTTGGGCGAAATGGACCCCGTGGATCTTGACGACCGCATCAAGGCCCAGCAGGCAACGCTCCGGCAGAAAGAGGCGGACCTGCTGGCCGCCGAGGCCGGGATCCGGGAGGCGACGGCACGCCAGACCTATGCCGCAGCCCAGGCGCACCGCTACGAGCAGCTTCTGTCCACCCACGCCGTGAGTGAGGAAAGTGTCGAAGCCAGGCAGCAGGAACGGCAGGTGACTGAAGCGAGCCTGGCCGCCTCCCTTGCCAACCGTGACGCCGGGCAGCAGGAGCTGGCCGGGATCCGGGCCGAGCTGGCGGGGCTGCGGGAGCAGCGCGCCAATCTACGCCTGGTGGCGCCGGTGGACGGCCTGCTGGTGGCGCGCCATGCCGATCCAGGCACCACAATGGTCGCCGGGCAGGCGGTGGTGGAAATGATTGACCCCGCGAGTCTGTGGATCAACGTGCGCTTTGATCAATTGCGCGCCGACGGTCTGCGGCCCGGACTGCCGGCCCGCATCGTGCTGCGCTCCCGGGCAGGGCAACAGCTCGCCGGGCAGGTGCTCCGGGTGGAGCCTCTGGCCGATGCGGTGACCGAGGAGACCCTGGCCAAGGTGATTTTTACCGACCTGCCGCAATCCTTGCCGCCTTTGGGTGAGTTGGCCGAGGTCACCTTGTCCTTGGCCGAACTGCCGCCGGCGCCGGCCCTGCCCAATGCCGCTCTGCACCGGGTCAACGGCCAGCTGGGCGTGTGGTTGATTCCGGACCACACCCCGCGCTTTGCCCCGGTCAAAACGGGGGCGGCCGATCTTGACGGGCTGGTGCAGATCCTCGACGGTGTACAGACGGGTGAACCGGTGGTGCTGTACAGCCAGCGAGCGCTGAAGGCCGGCAGCCGCATCAAAATCGTTCACCGCCTGCCGGGAGTTGCGCCATGATCAGCCTGGCCGGCCGGGACATTCTGCACGCCTGGGGCAAATTTGTCCTCACCAGCGTGGGACTGGGACGCTTGATCGGGGTAACGCTGACCATGGCCGGAGTTTACCGCGGCATGGTGGACGACGCCAGGGTATTGCTCGACAACAGCGGCGCTGACTTCTGGGTGGTGCAGCAGGATACCCTCGGACCCTATGCCGAGTCATCGAGTCTGTATGACGATCTTTATCGCGGCATCCTGTCCATGGCCGGCGTGGCCAGGGCCGCCAACGTCACCTACCTCACCATGCAGGTACGCCGGGGCGAAGGCGATGTGCGGGCCATGGTCGTCGGCGTCGTGCCGGGCGGCCCCGGCGAGCCAGGGCAGCCCGGCTATCTTGTTGCCGGCCGGCATATCACGCGCAGCCACTACGAGGCGGTGGCCGATGCTGCCACCGGCCTCAAGATCGGCGAGCAGATCAAGATCCGGCGTAATCAGTACACGGTGGTCGGACTGACCCGGCGCATGGTCTCTTCCAACGGCGATCCGATGGTCTTCATTCCGCTGAAGGATGCGCAGGAGGCCCAGTTTCTCAAGGATAACGACACCATTGTCCAGCAGCGCCGCCGCACCGCGGCCAATCCCGCCTTCAACCGGCCCGGCGTGCCCGATCTGCTCGAGGCGGTGATCGCTTCGCAAAGCGCCAATCCCTATGTCAATGCGGTGCTGGTGCAGATCAAGCCCGGCTATGCGCCCGAGGAGGTGGCCGGCTCCATCCGCCGCTGGCAGCGGCTGCAGGTTTACACCCGGGCGCAGATGGAGAAGATCCTGGTGGGCAAGCTGATCGCCACTTCAGCCAGACAGAACGGCATGTTTCTGGTGATTCTCGCCATGGTCAGCGCCGCCGTGGTCGCCTTCATCATCTATACCTTGACCATGGGCAAGATCCGCGAGATCGCTGTGCTCAAACTGATCGGCACCAGGAACCGCACCATTGCCGCCATGATCCTGCAGCAGGCGGTGGGCCTGGGCGTCATCGGCTTCGTGGTGGGAAAAATCGTGGCCACCTTCTGGGCGCCGTTTTTCCCCAAGTATGTCCTGCTCGAACCGGGCGACGCGGCGCGCGGGTTCGGGGCAGTGGTGGTGATCTGCATTCTGGCGAGCGTGCTGGCTATTCGCACTGCCCTGAAAGTAGACCCCGCGGAGGCAATCGGTGGCTGACATGCGTGCAAATGGAATTCACATTGAGGGAATGCGCAAGCGTTACGGCACGGGCGACACCGCCGTTGAGGCGTTGAAAAACGTGGACATGCGGGTTGCGGCCGGGGAGGTCGTGGGATTGATCGGCCCGTCCGGCTCCGGCAAGAGCACCCTGCTCAAATGTCTGGGGGCGGTGATTGAGCCGACTGCCGGGCGGATGACCCTCGGAGCGGACATCATCTTTGATAACGGCTGGAAAATTTCCGACCTGCGCGCCCTGCGCCGGGACAAAATCGGCTTTGTTTTCCAGGCCCCCTACCTGATTCCTTTCCTGGACGTCACCGATAACGTCGCGCTGCTGCCCATGCTGGCCGGGCGGCCGAACGGCGAGGCCAGAAAACGGGCCCGTGAACTGCTGGCGGCACTCGATGTCGCTCATCGCGCCGGGGCCATGCCGTCGCAACTGTCCGGCGGCGAGCAGCAGCGGGTGGCCATCGCCCGCGCCCTGGTCAACCGGCCGCCGGTGATTCTCGCCGACGAGCCCACCGCCCCGCTCGACAGCGAGCGCGCCCTGGCCGTCATCCGCATCCTCAATCAAATGGCCCGCCAATACGAGACCGCCATCATCGTCGTGACCCATGATGAGAAGATCATCCCGACTTTCCAACGCATCTATCACAT
The DNA here is from genome assembly GCA_016208225.1 of Deltaproteobacteria bacterium. GTDB lineage: Bacteria > Desulfobacterota > Desulfobulbia > Desulfobulbales > SURF-16 > SURF-16. The sequence continues at coordinate 4,316 of JACQYM010000384.1, forward strand.
CCGCGACGGGCAAACCCATGAAGAGGCCGGGGAGGGACGGTCCCTGCCATGAAAATACCCTTATTCCGTGAACGATCAGAGGGGCGGCTCCCACCTTTGCGCTGACGTGCGAATTGATAATGGCCGCAGGGGAAATATCGATGTTCCCGGTCCAGCCTGCTCCTCGATGCTGCAATTGCCGTTGTACCTTCCGGCAACTTCCATTATGATTTTTCTGACGGCATGCTGACATGCCGCCCAGGGAAACGGAGAGGGCATGAATTTACAGGGCGACTTTGACGGCGCATTTCTGACCAGCATTCTGCAGCTGCTCTACGATGGGCAGAATACGGGCATCCTGCGGGTAACCTGCGGCAGAAAAGAATGCGAGGTAATTTTCCAGGGAGGAATGATTACCTATGCCCGGAGTTCCCAGGCCGGGTCCGGGTTGGGGGCATTGCTGGCCAGGGACGGCATCATATCAACGGAGCAGCTGCGCGATGCGCTTCCGGAGGCGGGCACGGAAGAGAACGCCGTCGGCAGGATTCTGCTGGCCAGCAGGCTTATCACCCCGGAGGTTTTGCAGGAATACGACCGCAAACAGGTAGAGGAGATTCTCTACACCATTCTTTTCTGGGAAAAAGGGAAATTTGCCTACCGGGATGAAGCACTCGATTCCGCCGTCCCGGCTGTCACCCAGCTCAACCCCATGCCGCTGATTCTTGAGGCGGCCCGCCGCATGGATGAAATGGCCGCCGGCCTGATCGAGCCAGGTCCGGGGGAAAACAAAGGGGCCGGCGGGCCGGACATCAGCTTTATCCTTTCCATCTACACCGATATCCTGAAAACCGTGGTGAAAACCCTGGCAGCCAGGTCCGGGGAAAGAACAAACCTCCTGATCCGCCAGGCACGGGAGAACCTGCCGCCGGCCCAGGCAAACCTGCTCCAGGATTTTCACCTGACCAGCTCCGCCGGCGTCAACCGCAATGCCGTCACAACCGCCTGCCGGAAAGCAGCGGGCGACGGGATGCAGCAGCGGCTGCTGCTCATTGACAGCTTCAACGGCCTCTGCCATCACCTGCTGGCCCGGACCATTCCCCTGGTTGCCCGGGATGCAATCTATGATATTATCCAGGAAATCGATAAGGTCCTCGAATATGTCAAAAAATATCCGGGCAGCTCCATGGAAAAAGACAAGATCATCAGCGACATGCGCAATGTCCTGAACGACACCATCAAGCAGACCAGGTTCGCGCCCGGCAAAACAAAAGAAAGGGGTTTTCTTTCCCTGTTCAGAAAAAAATAATCAACGTTTCTTTTTTATTGAGGCCTTGACCAGTGAAAATATCGCATCTCCATATCATGAGTTACATTATCGTTGTCCTGTTTCTGGCCAACCTGAACGCCCTGGTCGACCTGTTTCTGCACCCCGACATCCCCTACTTTGACGAAGAGCACCTGATTGTCGGCAGCATCACCGGCTTGATCACCGCCACTCTTTTCGGCGCGGTCATCCTCTACACGAAAAGGCTGGAGGGTCAGGTCTGGGCGCGCCGAAAGGCGGAACTCGACCTGCAGCGCGCCAATGATGAACTCGATCAGCGCGTCCGGGAACAGACCGAGGAACTGGCCAAGACGCACCGGCAGCTGCTGCATGCGGAAAAGCTGAGCGCCGTCGGCAAACTCTCCGCCTCCATTTCCCATGAGTTCAACAACCCGCTGCAGGGCATCATGAATGTCCTCTCCGCTGTCCATGACAGAACGCAGGGCAACGATGAGAATGCGCAACTGATTGAAATGGCGCTGAAAGAATGCAACCGGATCAAAAAACTGATCACGCAGCTGCACAGCTTCAATCGGCCCACGACCGGCATGGTCGCGCATATTGATCTCCATGAGATCATCGACTCGATGCTGCTGATGACCAGGGAGGATTTCAAAACAAAAAAATTATCGGTGGAA
>JACQYM010000104.1:0-5806 GCA_016208225.1 Deltaproteobacteria bacterium
CACAAGGTGCCGAAAAACTGGCGGCGCATCGGCGGCGCGGACGAGAATTTTTTCTCTCCCCTTGCCCTGCTCGGAACAGGGGTGCTGAAAAGCGTGCGCATCCCCCTGGAACTCAATGCCGGTGAAACAGAACCGCCGTGGAGCAGCCTGAACGCCCGGCTGTCCGCCCTGGTCGGCGTCGATTCCTTCCGATTTGCGGAAAACATGCTGCCCGGCGAGGCGGCGCAGAGTCCGGCAGGCGAGTCGATACCGTTTGCCACGCAAAGCCCTGAACGGTCGGTGCTCGTCAACTACAACAGTTTGACCATTACCGTGAATGAGTTGACAGCAGCCGTCAACGCGGCCGGTTTTATCGCCGGCCGAACCGAGAGCATCGGCCGAACCGGCAGACGGATCATCATTCCTCCTGACGGTCCGGCGTAAACAAAGCCCTGGGTTTCGTCAGCCACCGACACGCCGGAGATGACGGCCCGGTGCCGGGAACTTCACCGGCAGGGCGAATTGCTTGTGGAGGGGGAAGGGAAAATAATAAAGAGGCCAGCCGGTAAAGTTGCTTATTTTTTTATCGGCTGCTTCTGCCGGCTGCCGGCAAAACGCAATATTCCGGCCCGGGACAGGAGGGACGTGGCCGTTTCCGGATCAGGAGCAGCGCCACTTGCCAGGGTCGTGGAAAATTGCAGGTCCGTGAACTCATACCCGATGCCATAAACACCGTTCTCATCCTTCTTGAACGCGATCATGTAGCTGGTATCAGACCCGCCATAAAATAATGACAAATAAAAGGAGTCGCAGCGGTTCACAAACCTGAAAACGCTGTCACCGCCGATTTCACCGCCGTACACCACCGTTTCGTGGGTGGAGTTATGCCTGACCGGATTGATGGGCACGGGCAGGATGTCCTGGAGATTTTCACTCAGCGAGAGCCTGGCGTCGCTCATGAAATCAAAACCAATAAAGTTCGTTTCATCATGAATGCAATCCGTGGCCCCATCCTCACAGAATCGGTGCATCTGGGTCGAACTGACATCATAGGTCCAGATGAAGGTCACCCGGTCACCGACTTTCAGGGACGAATCCCCCCGCACCGAGACGATTGTTGCATCTACCGTTGTTTTCAGCAGGACCGCCTGGGCTTTCTCCGTCATGCCCAGCAGGATCACGACTGTTATCAGCAGCACCGCAAGTCTGTTTTTCATGGGTTATTACTCCGGCAATGTTAATGACACTTTCCTGGCCAATGCCTGATCTGCTACCATGGACAGGTGAAAGTTGCAAGAGCCTGTTGAGAATAATTCTCGTTGCCCACGCAAAAAATGCCTTTCCAGGCGCCGGTGCGGAGCTTGGTTTATCGTGCAAAAACAACTGGGTAGGAGAGATTTACTGCGGACAGGACCTGGCAGAGGCCAGCGCGAAGAGATCGGGTGGCAAGGAAGAAACAGCCGGCAGCCACAGCAGGGGCGGGACATCACACCCTCATCGGCATGGCCGTCAGCGTAAATCTGTAGCGGCAACAGACAAAAAACACATTTTGTGCGCCAGCCACCTCAAACAAGGAGACTAGAGCTGCTCAAAATCCTCATCAGCAGGCGGCGTCACAAAAGTCACCAGACTCTCCGGATATTCTTCTGAAGCCTGGATATTGGAAAGAACATTATTAAAAGCACATTTTTCATCCTGCCACAAATGACAGTTTGCGCCTTCACAGGTTCCGCCGTAATAGGGACACTCTTTCATATCGCTACCTCCCAAAGTGGAACACTTAAGCCGTTGTATCAAACAATGTCGTCATCGGGCCTGTTATAACTTCATGAGAATCCGTAACGAAACAGTCATTCGAACAGAGGTTATTTCGTAACGATTCCTACGTCCATCACCCGACACAAGGACAAATACCCTGCAGGCTGCCCGTCCCCATGCCCGGCGGTTTTACCCGCGCCCGGAGGGACAGTAGACCTGAAACCCGCCTGGGTCAACAACTGATGTGACCTTCAGTTGTATGACAATTTCAGCCCCATCATGTTCCACTGCTTATGAACAAAAAACCGCCCCGCATATAGCCATTCAAAAAAGGCATAACGGTTGGTTGTTAAACTTTATCAGAGGTGGGATGTTTTTTACAAGAGAATAAACAGAGAATAATTTACCGGCGGGAAAGAGCTGCAATAAATAAAAGGCAACCATGCCATGCCCCTTTCTTGGCTGAATCGGCAACGACTGTCTTGATTGTTGACATGAAACGCGCATCACTCATCAAACCATCCCATCACCTAATTATCCGCGCAAGAAGATAAAAAGGTGCTGCACGTTTCAAAAATAGGCCTGACATTTAAGTGGTAACTGTGATATGACAATACGAAATGAAGAAGTTTTTTATAGTTACCAGTCATAATTACTACAAAAATGAGGCGCGCGGTTGGCACAGATCAATCTCCTTCACGCCACGAGCTATTTTTCAAGTAGTCAATTCAATAAGACTGTTTTTTTCTGTCTGCTCCTCGCGCTTTTCCACCTCCCCAACTCTTCGCTGCCGCAGATATGTATCGTTCATGCCGCTCCTGTAGAAGCTGCGAAACCGGCGAATGTCAAACTGCCTGAAGGGCGTTGGTTCTGGCCCGATGGCGGATATCTCCTGCAACGGCAAAACATCAAAAAAGACGGCAGCCCGACTGCCACCCACCTCAATTCCGGACCGATCAATGTCTCCCGGGCTGAAGCTGCTCAAAAGGATGGCGGGCTGCCCCTGTCCGTGGAGTTGCGCGACATTCATTATCCGTTCTCGACCTACACTCTGAAAGACGATCTCGTTGCTGACCGCCTTGAAAGGAAACCGTGGGAGCGGGCTCTATAATTTTTATGCGAGTGAACTCTGGATTTTTACACTCCCTAACTTCTCTGGTTCCGGCCATATTGCTTGTTCTGATGGCGCTACCGGCCATGGCCGATGAACCAGTCAGGGCTGCCGAAAAGGTCAAGCGTCCTAAGATCGGACTTGTCCTTTCCGGTGGCGGTGCACGGGGCGCTGCCCATGTTGGGGTCATCAAGGTGCTGGAAGAATATCGCGTTCCGATCGATTGCATTGTCGGCACCAGCATGGGTTCTTTGGTGGGAGCGGCTTACGCATCCGGAACCAGCGTTGCCGATATGGAAAAGCTTCTCAGTGAACTGTCTACGAATACCCTGTTTCAAGATGCGCCGCCGCGTGATGAGTTACAGATCCGGCGCAAACAGGAGGATCGCAGCCTTCTTTTCAGCCCGGAGGTTGGTATCGGAAGCATTGGGGGCGCCATGCTCCCGCAGGGGATTGTCTCCGGCGTGCAGCTTGAATCGGTATTGCGTGAAATTTCGGCGCCGGGTTACCGCGATTTTGACCAGTTGCCGATCCCCTATCGTGCCGTAGCCACTAATCTGGAGACCGGACAAGCGGTGATTTTCGACAAAGGCGTGCTGGCCGACGTCATGCGGGCCAGCATGTCGGTTCCGGTAGCTATCGCCCCTACCGAAGTTGATGGGCAACTGCTGGTCGATGGCATGCTGGTCAATAACCTGCCGGTGGACGTCGCACGCACAATGGGTGCCGACATCATTATTGCCGTTAATGTCGGCACCCCATTGCTGAAGCGCGAGGAACTCGGTTCGCTGCTTGGGGTCGCAGGCCAGATGCTCAGCATTCTGACCGAGCAGAATGTACAGGCCGCCCTTGCTTCACTGAAATCGACCGATATCCTCATCTCGCCGGAACTGGGTGACTTTTCGACCAGTGACTTTGACCACCTGACCAGCACTCTTCCCATCGGCGAGGCGGCGGCGCGCAAGGTCGCGGATCAGCTTTCCAGCCTGAGCCTGTCGTCTGAGCAATATGCGTTGTACCGCCAAAACCTATCAAGTATGACTGTCCAGGATTTGCGCCCGGTTGACAAAATTCAAATTGGTAACCTGAAACATGCCAATCCTGAATTCGTCCAAAGTCTGATGCAGACTCAACCCGGTAAAACCATCGAGCAGGACGAACTGGACAAAGATCTCCGCAAGATTTACGGCACTGACGATTTCGAGCATGTGAGCTACCATATTCTCGAGGATCAGGAAAAGCGAATCCTGGTTGTCGATGCTGTCGAAAAGTCCTGGGGACCGAATTATTTTCGCTCCGGGCTTGGTCTTGACAGTGATTTTCAGGGAAATGACAACTTTACAATTCAGGGGCGTTTTCGAAGAACCTGGATCAACTCGCTCGGCGCTGAATGGTTGTCCGATTTGCAGATCGGTCATATCGACCGTTTTGCAAGCGAGTTCTATCAACCACTCGATAAACAGCACCGTTATTTTGTGGCGCCGGGAGTCGAATTTAAACAAAATTCAAACGACCTCTATTTCAATGACGATATCATTGCCCGTTACGACATGGTTAAATATCGAGCCGGCGTTGATGTCGGCCGTGATTTCTGGGGATACGGGCAACTGCGACTGGGTGTCAAGGCGGGCCTGTTAGAGCCGTCACTAACCATCAGAACACCCGATCTCTCTCCCGGTGATGCAAGTATTTCCGAGGGCGCGTTTACGGCAAGCCTCTTGCTGGATAAACTTGACAGTGTGACCTTTCCCCAAGCCGGGTGGCTCGTCAATGCCACCCTGTACAACTCGAATTCTTCGCTTGGTGCTGATGATACGTATACCAAGTGGGATTTGCGGGGAACCTACGTGCGCACTTTCGGCAAAAATACTTTTAGTTTCACAGGCGTTGCCAACGGCAATATGGATGGCACCCTGCCGAATTACGATCAGAATCAGTGGGGCGGATTTTTACGGCAATCCGGATACCGGACCGGGCAGCTGCTCGGCGAATCGCTGACTTTTGGCAGCCTCATGTATTACAACAAGCTGGTTGATTATCAACTCTTTGACGGGGTGTATGCCGGCTTCTCGCTTGAACTTGGCAAGATGAACAACCCGCTTGTCCAGGGAAATTCGGATGATCTGATCCAGTCGACAGCGGTTTTCCTGGCCACGGACAGCCCGGTGGGGCCGGTTTATCTGGGCTACGGACTTGCTGATGAGGGGTACGACAGTTTTTATCTATTCCTTGGACTCCCTTACTGAACATATGGGAAATTTGGGCACCTGATTCATCAATCATGAATAGGCCTTACGTCATGCATGACCGACGATCATTCATTGCCCTGTTCTTCTCCCTGCCCCTCCTGGTATGGGGGGGGATGGCCCTCTATTACTCTTCACTCCCCGGTCCCCTGCGCCTGGCGGCGGCGGCAGCCTTTGTCCCGGCATCCATCGCGGTCTTTCTCCTTGCGCGCACCTGGATGAAGGCCATGGCTGCCTTTATCGTGCTTTTCGGCCTGGTGCTTACGCTCTTTTTCTTGACAAAACCATCCAACGAACGGAACTGGCAGCCGGATGTGGCAGTGCTGCCCTGGGCCGAGATCAGGGACAATCTGGTCACCATCCACAACGTGCGCAACTGCGATTACCGCACCGAGACCGACTTCACGATCAACCACTACGACCGGACCTATGACCTGAACCAGTTGCGGAGCGTCGATTTCTTCCTCGTCTACTGGGGGTCGCCCAGTATCGCCCACACCATGCTGAGTTTCGGCTTCAAGGACGGCGGGTATCTCTGCTTCTCCATCGAGACCCGCAAGGAAGTCGGGGAGGAGTACTCTTCGATCAAGGGATTCTTCCAACAGTTCGAGTTGACCTACGTGGCAGCCGACGAACGTGATCTCGTGCGGCTGCGGACCAATTACCGCACCGGTGAGGATGTCTACCTCTATCGGCTCAATGCTCCCATGGA
>JACQYM010000104.1:5881-22063 GCA_016208225.1 Deltaproteobacteria bacterium
GCTGCTCGACTATCTGCGCGAAGTAAACGAATTGAAAGTCAACGCCAAATGGTACCGGGCCATCCTCACCAACTGCACCACCAGCATCCGCAGACACACCGCGCCGTATACTCCCGATGACCGCTTCGACTGGCGAATTATCGCCAACGGCTACATCGATGAAATGCTTTACGAACGGGGGAGGTTGGACACGTCTCTGCCCTTCGTGGAATTGAAAAAGAAAAGTCTTATCAACCAAAAGGGCAAAACAGCGGACAAGTCAGACGACTTCTCACGGCGGATTCGCGTGGGATTACCCGGAATAGAGCCGTAACTATCCAATTGCAAAAGGAAGAAAATATGGCAAAGCAGAAAATCATCGACGTCACGGAACAGAAACGGCTCAATGAAGCACGCGAGAAGGGAATTCCCTGGAAGAAATGGGGCCCCTACCTGAGCGAGCGGCAGTGGGGCACGGTCCGGGAGGATTACAGCGAGGACGGCAACGCCTGGGAGTACTTCACCCATGACCAGGCCCGCTCACGGGCCTACCGCTGGGGCGAGGACGGGCTGGGGGGAATCTCGGATGACAAGCAGCGGCTGTGCTTCGCCCTCGCCTTGTGGAACGAGCGGGATCCCATCCTGAAGGAGCGCCTGTTCGGGCTGACCAACAACGAGGCAAACCATGGGGAGGATGTGAAGGAGTATTACTTCTACATCGACAGCACGCCCACCCACTCCTACATGAAGTACCTGTACAAGTACCCGCAGCGGGAGTATCCCTACCGCGACCTGATCGAGACGAACCGGGGCCGGTCGCGGGAGGAGTTCGAGTACGAGCTCCTCGATACGGGCGTGTTTGACGAAGACCGCTACTTTGACGTGTTCGTGGAATACGCGAAAGCTGGCCCGGAAGACCTGCTCATCCGGATCACCGTGCACAATCGCGGGCCAGAGGCGGCCCGGCTTCGCCTGCTGCCGACGTTGTGGTTCCGCAACACCTGGTCCTGGGGAGAAGACGATCGCAAGCCTGTCCTCCGCGAGGTGGGGCCGGGCGTCATGCACGCCTCCCACCATGAACTGGGCGAGTGCTGGCTCTCCTGCGAGGGCGGCCCGGAGCTGCTGTTCACCGAAAATGAGACCAATACGCAGCGTCTCTGGGGTCAGCCCAGCGCCTCGCCCTACGTCAAGGATGCCTTCCACGCCTATCTCATCGCGGGAAGCCGCGAAGCGGTGAATCCCGCCAAGACAGGGACCAAGGCCGCGGCCCACTACATGCTCGACGTGCCCGCCGGCGGCAGCCAAACCGTCCGCCTGCGGCTGGCACCCGCCGCCCCGGCGGACAACGCCTTCCGCGACTTCGACAAGGTGTGCAAAAACCGGATAGCCGACGCGGACGAGTTCTACCAGAGGATCACCCCGAACGCCCTCAACGAAGACCAGCGCCGGGTACACCGCCAGGCCCTGGCCGGGATGCTGTGGAGCAAGCAGTTCTACTACTTTGATTTGGAGCAGTGGCTGTGCGAGCACAAGGGCCATCCGCTGCTCCAGGCAGACCCGCGCAACGTGCGGAATATGGAATGGTTCCACATGCTGAACGCCGACATCATCTCCATGCCGGACAAATGGGAGTATCCATGGTATGCGGCCTGGGACCTGGCCTTCCACACGACAGTCCTGGCCCTGGTGGATTTCGATTTCGCCAAGGAGCAGCTGCTGCTGATGCTGCGCAATCTCTATTTCCACCCCAACGGCCAGATTCCCGCCTATGAGTGGAATTTCAGCGACGTGAATCCGCCGGTGCACGCCTGGGCCACGCTCTGGCTGTTTAAGTTCGAGCGGACGCTGGGCCGGGCGGACCTGCGTTTCCTGGAGCGCTCCTTTCAGGGGTTGATGCTGAACTTCAACTGGTGGGTGAACCGCAAGGACCCTGCCGGGCGCAACGTCTTCGCCGGGGGCTTTCTGGGCCTGGACAACATCGGTGTCTTCGACCGCAGCGCCCAGCTGCCGACGGGCGGGTCGCTGGAGCAGGCGGACGGCACCGCCTGGATGGCCTTCTACTGCCAGTGCATGCTGGAGATCGCCTTGATCCTGACTGAATACGATGCGATGTACGAGGAGATCGCCTTCAAGTTCGTCCAGCATTTCCTGTGGATTTCCTACGCCATGGACCGTATCGGCGAGCATCACGACGAGATGTGGGATGAGGAGGACGGCTTCTTCTACGACCTGCTGCGGCTGCCGGACGGCCAGGCCATGCGGCTCAAAGTACGGTCGCTGGTGGGATTGCTGCCGCTCTGCGCCTCCACCGTGTTCGAGGCGGATTCCGTCACGCGCTATCCGAAGCTGGCCGAGATGGTGGCCCTGTTCCGGAAACGACATCCGGAATTGGTTTCCCACGTGGCCCCGACCGACGCGGGTTTCATCGGCTATAACGAACGGCGGCTGCTGTCGATCCTCAACAAAAAGAAGCTCACCCGGGTGCTCGGCTACATGCTCGACGAGAACGAGTTTCTGGGGCCGCACGGCATCCGCTCCCTCTCGCGCCATCACCTGGACCATCCGTTCGTGTTCTGGACCGGCGGGCAGGAATACAAGGTCCAGTACCTGCCGGGCGAATCGAATACCGGGATGTTCGGCGGCAACTCCAACTGGCGGGGGCCGGTCTGGATGCCGGTCAATGTGCTGATCCTCCGGGCGTTGTTGGGCCTGTATCATTTTTATGGCGACGAATTCAAGGTCGAGTGCCCCACCGGCTCCGGTCGGCACATGACGCTGTTCGAGGTGGCAGAGGAGATTTCCCGCCGGCTGGCCGGCACCTTCCTGCGCGATGCCAAAGGACGACGGCCGGTCTACGGCGGAACGGCCAAGTTCCAGGACGACCCGCACTGGCGCGACCTGATTCTCTTCTATGAGTACTTCCACGGTGACAACGGGGCCGGGCTCGGGGCCAGCCACCAGACGGGGTGGACCGGCCTGGTCGCCCTTGTCCTGGACGTTTTCGGGCGTCTTGACGCTAAAACCTTCCTGGAGACCGAAAGCACGCGAGCTATAAGCCGACTCATGAGTGAGCAGGTGGGCGGTGGGCAGACCGGGAAATGAGGGAAACTGCTCAGGTTGAGGGGTTCAGGGGTAAAGGGAGAAAAACGACGACTTTGCCGCGGTGCCCTACCGGGACCGCTGGTTCTGGATCGACGACCGGGATTACCGGTCAAAGAAGCTCTTCTCGTTTTTGATGTTCGTCATGACCCTGACTGAAACAGGCGGCAAGGAAGGGGCGCCGGTCGTGACCATCAATGCGGGAGGGTAAAGAGGACCTCCATGCAATCACCCACGTCCGTTTCCAGTCACACCCTGCTGCGCGAACCGCCGGATTTTTCCCTCGTCCTGGGCGGCCCGCTCTTCCAGCTTCTGTGCCGGACCCATCTGGCCGACGATCATCTCCAGCTCCTGCGCCAACGCATTGTCGTCATCTCGCTGTTCTGCTGGCTGCCGCTCCTCCTGAGCTCGGCCCTGGACGGGCAACTGCTGGGCGGCAGTGCGGCCGTCCCTTTCCTGAAGGACGTGGACGTTCACGTCCGCTTCCTGGTGGCGCTGCCCCTGCTGATCAGTGCCGAACTCCTGGTGCACCAGCGCATGCGTTCCGTGGTGAAGGTATTCCTGGAACGGCATCTGATTCCCGAGAGTGCCATGACGCGTTTCGACGCCGCCCTCGCCTCGGCAATGCGGCTGCGCAACTCGGTGGCTGCCGAGGTGTTGATGGTCGCCTTCGTGTATGTGGTCGGCGTTTTATTTATTTGGCGCCAATTCACCGCACTTGATACGGCTACCTGGTACGCAACACCGTCCACCGATGGCTCGAAGCTCTCGCTCCCCGGTATCTGGTATAACTACGTGAGCTTGCCGTTCTTTCAATTCATTTTGTTTCGCTGGTATTTTCGCATGGTTATCTGGGCGCGCTTTCTCTGGCAGGTGTCCCGCATCGAGCTGAACCTGGTCCCCACCCATCCGGATCGTGCCGGCGGCCTGGGATTTCTCGGCAACACGGCCTACGCCTTCATGTCGCTTGCAACGGCGCACGGTGCGCTGCTTGCCGGGCAGCTCGCCAACCGTATTTTCTACCTCGGTGCCGCACTGCCTGACTTCAAGGCCCAGATTTCCGCCATGGTTGCCGTGCTTTTCTGCATGGTGCTCGGCCCGCTCCTGGTGTTTGTGCCCCAGCTTGCCCGAGCAAAACGGACAGGCCTTCGAGAATATGGCACCCTGGCCCAGCGTTACGTGCACGAGTTCGACAGCAAGTGGCTGCGCGGTGGCGCTCCTGCCGATGAGCCTTTCGTGGGCAGCGGCGACATCCAGTCCCTTGCCGACCTGGGCAACAGTTATGAGGTGATACGGACCATGCGCATCGCGCCGGTGACGAGAGACAACATCCTCCAGATCGCGGGTGCGGCGCTGGCGCCGCTTGTGCCGCTGGCGCTGACCATGATGCCGCTGGAACAACTGTTGAAAGAGTTGTTCGGCATATTGTTCTAGCGAATGGTGGTGTCCCTCATGAAAGCCTCTCCCGGTCTACCCACTTGAACCGTTGCTATGTGCGACAAAAGGGACTGCGCCTGGAATGGCGCGTTCCTATTCGGCCTTGTGCCAACTCGTATCCGGGTCGAAGGAAGTTATCCGCATCGCCCCAACCGACCGCCCCGATGTCGGCTATGCGATGATCTTTCCTTCCATGACCATTCTCAAAATTCTTTTCGTTCAGCTCGCCGTCGTATTGATGGAGGGTGGCAAGTTTGCGGGTTACCTTCTGAGCCTCTACAGTCTGCGGCCCCATGGTTGAATATTATTAGCCTGACATTTAAATGGTAACTGTGCTATGACAATACGAAATGAGGATATTTTTTAACAGTCATAATTACCACAAAAATGAGGCCTGCATTTGGCACAGCTCAAAAGACGCCTGCAGTTTGAGGAGGGCGACGGCTCATTTCTGAAAATGACAAACCATGGTGAACCAACAGTAAGCCTGGCGCCACAGCCAACAGGATACAAACACTGCTTTCACGCCATGGTCAAGCCTGGCGGGGCGCTTTGCAACCTCAACTGTACGTACTGCTACTACCTGCACAAAGAGGGATTGCTCCACCAGCCCCATGCGCCGAGGATGTCCGCTGAAATGCTCGAACGGCACATCCGGCAATACATTGAGGCGCAAACCGGCGACGAGGTGGTGTTCTCCTGGCAAGGCGGCGAGCCGACCCTGCTCGGACTGGATTTCTTTCGCAAAGCCGTCGAACTTGAAGCCCGCTACAAAAAGCCTGGCCAGCGCATCGAAAACGATTTGCAGACCAACGGCGCCTTACTGGATGAACAATGGGCGGTATTCCTCAAACAGCATAATTTCCTTGTCGGCCTGAGCTGCGACGGTCCGGCGCGACTGCATGACCAGCACCGGGTCACCAAGGGCGGCCAGCCGACCCACGACAAGGTCATGGCCGCCGCCAAGTTGCTCCGCAAGCACAATGTGCCCTTCAACGCCTTGTGCGTGGTCAATCGCGAGAATGCCAAATACCCTCTCGACGTCTATCGTTTCCTGACCCGGGAACTGGGCGTGTGGCGGGTGCAGTTCATCTCCTGCGTCGAACCGAAGGTCTTTCACCAGGTGGCTCCGCAGCGATGGGATCTGGAAAACATGCCGATAATCGGCTCACCGCTGGCCAGGCCGGGCTTTGCCGACTCGGTTGTCACCGACTGGTCGGTGGACCCCGAGGATTGGGGCCGGTTTCTCTGTAAGGTTTGGGATGACTGGTATAAGCGCGACTATGGCAAGGTCCACGTTGACCTGTTTGAAACCGCAGTCGCCCAATCGCTGGGCTGGCCGTCGCAGCGTTGCGTTACCGCCGAATTCTGCGGCAAAGGCATGGCCATCGAGCACAACGGCGATGTCTTCACCTGCGACCACTACGTCTATCCCGAGTACAAGGTCGGCAATATTGCCGAGACCCATTGGGGGGCAATGGCCTACTCCGAAACACAGCAGCGGTTTGGTTTCAGCAAGTCCCGGACATTAGCCGGTTATTGCCGGGAATGTACGTTCCTGAAGCTGTGCTGGGGCGAGTGTCCCAAAAACAGGCTGGTACGGGCACCCAACGGCGAGCCCGGACTGAACTATCTGTGTCCGGGCATGAAACACTTTTATACCCACATCCAGCGGGATATGCCGGAAATTCTGCGCCGGGTAAAGAAGGACCGGGCGCGAAGCTTCCAGGCAAACGAAAGGAGAGAACAATGAAAACAAAAACCACTCTCGCCGTCCTCAGCCTCGCGCTGGGTGCGGCATTTGCGTTACCGGCAGGGGCGCAGGACGTCCTGCCCCGTCCTGAACAACCCTTCGGCGGCAAACTTGGCCGCACGACCAAGGAATCCATCAAGGACTTTCCCAAGACGATCGAGGCACCGAAGGGTGCGCCGAACGTCCTCGTGATCCTCACCGATGACGTGGGCTTTGGCGCATCGTCCACCTTCGGCGGGCCGATTCCAACGCCGACCATGGACCGCCTGGCGGAGGACGGTCTGCGTTTCAATACGTTCCACACCACGGCGCTCAGCTCGCCCACGCGTGCGGCGCTCTTAACCGGACGCAACCATCACAGCGCCAGCACCGGCGTCATTATGGAACTGGGCACGGGCTTTCCCGGCTACAACTCGCTGATGTCAAAGAGCAACGGAACCTTCGCCGAAATCCTGAAGCAGAACGGCTACAACACGTCCTGGTATGGCAAGAACCACAATGTCCCCGACTGGCAGAGCAGCCAAGCCGGGCCGTTCGACCTGTGGCCGACGGGGCTGGGTTTTGAATACTTCTACGGTTTCATCGGCGGCGATACGAGCCAGTGGAATCCGGCGCTCTTTGAAGGCACGAAGCCCATCGAACCGCCGCACGACGCGAAGAACTATTTCTTCGACAAGGACATGGCCGACCATTGCATTGACTGGATCAGGATGCAGCACGCGACCGCACCGGGCAAGCCGTTTTTCGCCTATTACGCGCCGGGGACGGCCCACGCGCCGCATCACGCGCCGAAGGATTGGATCGCTAAGTTCAAGGGCAAGTTCGACCAGGGCTGGGATAAGGTGCGCGAGGAAACTTTCGCGCGGCAGAAGGCGGCAGGGATCATTCCGACCGATGCGAAACTGACCGAACGGCCCGCGAGCATTCCTGCCTGGGACAGCCTGAACGCCGATCAAAAAAAAGTGTTCGCCCACATGATGGAAGTCTATGCCGCGGCGCTCGCGCACTGTGATCACCAGATGAGCCGCATCCTCGACACCATCGAAGCGCAGGGTGAACTGGACAACACGCTGGTCATTTATATCCAAGGCGACAACGGCGCGAGCGCCGAAGGTGGCATGCAGGGCTTGCTCAACGAGATGACCGTGATGAACGCCATTCCCGAAGACATGAAGGAAGTCGTGCGCCGCATGGACGAACTCGGTGGACCGATGACTTTCAACCACTACCCGGTCGGCTGGGCGCACGCCATGGACACGCCGTTCCAGTGGACCAAGCAGATCGCCTCGCATTTCGGCGGCACGCGCAATGGCATGGTCATTTCCTGGCCGGCGCGCATCAAGGATAAGGGCGGCATCCGCACGCAGTTTGCCTCGGTCATCGACATCATGCCCACCATTCTCGAAGCCGTCGGCGTGTCCGCGCCCACGAGCATCAATGGCGTCGCGCAGAAACCCGTCGAAGGCACGAGCCTGGTCTATAGCTTCGATGATGCAAAAGCTCCCTCGAAACATACGACGCAGTATTTCGAGATGTTCGGCAACCGCGCCATCTACCATGATGGCTGGGTGGCCGCCACGACACCGGGGGTTGCCCCGTGGGACACGGCAGCCGAAGTGCAGGGCCGACTGCCTGCCGTCCTCGACTACCAGTGGGAACTCTACAAGGTCAGTGAAGACTTTTCCGAGGCAAACGACCTTGCGTCCAAAGAACCGGCCAAGCTCAAGGAGATGCAGGAACTCTTCTGGGCCGAGGCGGAGAAATACAACGTGCTGCCGATCGAAAACAGCCGGATCGACCGCTTCGACGTGACCAATCGGCCGAGCCTGACCACGGGCCGCGACGAGTTCACCTATTATCCCGGCCTGGTGCGCATTCCCGAAGGCGCTGCGCCGGACACCAAAAACAAGTCCTGGCAGATCAGAGCCGAGGTGGACATCCCCGCGGGCGGAGCTGAAGGCATGTTGCTCACGCACGGCGGTCGCTTTGCCGGTTGGGGCCTTTACCTGCTCAAGGGCAAGCCGGTTTTCTGCTACAACCTCGCCGGCGTTGCCCGCTACTACGTCTCTGGCAGGGACGAACTCGCGCCCGGCAAGCATGCCATTCTGTTCGACTTCAAGTATGACGGTGCCGGCCTCGGCAAAGGCGGCGTCGGCACCATTCAGGTGGACGGCAAGACTGTGGCCGCCGGCCGTATCGAACAGACCCTGGCCTTCCGCCTTTCGCTGGACGAGACGCTGGACTGCGGTAAGGATACCGGCACGCCCATCAGCGAGGATTACCATGTGCCCTTCAAGTTCACCGGTGAACTGAAGAAGGCCACGGTTAACCTGAAGCCCGCACCCTTGATGGCCCGGGAGCAGCGGCTACTTGAGGATGGCAAAATGGCCGCGGCCATCGCGGCACAATGAAGTGATTACCTGTCCGCGCTCGTCGTGCCAGGTGGCGGGCGCTGTCTCTAATCCAATAACAAAGAGGACTGAACAATGGTAACCACGCGCAAACACCACTGCGGCGCAAGCCGCTGACCGGAACCGCCCAGGAGGTTTTTCTTTATGAACAGAATTCCTCAAATAGTGACATTTGCCACGCTTTGCGGCATGTCGGCCGCTGCCCCTGCCTGGGGCGGCGGACTTTACCTCTATGAAATCGGCTCCCCTGATGTCGGCCTGGCCGCAGCCGGTTATGCCGCACGGGCACAGGATGCCAGCACCGCCTTCACCAATCCGGCCGGCATGACCCGGCTGGAAAAGTCCCAGGTACAGTTCGGCGCCCAACCATTGTATATGCATCTCAAGTTTCACCCTGACAGCCGCACGGATTTCGGCCCTGAGGTCAAAGTCATCAAAGGTCCGCTGTCCGGAGACGACGGGAATGCCAGCGCCTGGACACCCACGGCAGGGACCTTTATTGTGACCCCGCTGTCGCCTGACTTGCGGTTCGGATTCAGTATCGCCGGCAACTTCGGCGCGGGCCTCGATTATGGCGATGATTGGGTCGGCCGTTACTATCTGAAGGATGTGCTGATGCAGGGGTTGACCCTGGCTCCAGCGCTGGCATACCGTATCAACAAAAAGTTTTCAGTCGGTGCAAGCCTTAACGCCATGTACGGCATCCTGGAAGAGACGGTTGCCGTCAACAATGCCGCCGTGCTGAATCCGTCTTTTCCCGATGGGGAAATGGAGATCGAAGACAGAACCTGGGGTCTGGGTGCAACCCTCGGGGTGCTGGCCGAGCCGCAACCAGGAACCCGGTTTGGCGCCACCTACATGACCAAGATCGAACTTGAATTCGAGGACAAGCCTCAATTCAGCGGGCTGCGCCCCCTGCTGGAAGCGGCACTTGACTCGCGCGGCCTGCTCAACGCCACACTCGAACTCCCGCTTGATGTGCCGCAAGCGGTCATGGTGAGCGCTTTTCACCAGTTGAATGACCGTCTGGCGATCATGGGCAACCTCGGATGGCAGGACTGGTCGGAATTCGGCAAGGTCGATGTCACGGTGTCGGCCGAAGACACAACCTCGCTCACCGTAGACCGGAATTACAAGGATACCTGGCATACCGCTCTTGGTTTGCAATACCAGCTCTCCGATCCTTGGTTGCTAAGCGGCGGCATCGCCTACGACAGCGAGATGGTCGATGAAGAGGATTTGACCCCAGACCTGCCGAGCGGCGCGTCCTGGCGCTTCGGCGCCGGCGCCCAATACGCCTGGAGCGAAAAGCTGAAATTGAACTGCGCCTATGAACTGACGTGGACAGGGGATCTGTCGATGGATGTGAACCGTGGGCCGCTCACGGGCCGCCTGGCCGGCGAGTACGAAAGCGTTGCCTTGCATGTCATGGTTCTTGGCTTGAACTGGAATTTCTGAGCAACAGACTTGGTGTTGTTCGTCCACTGAATTTCTCGATCTTTTGCAAGATAAACGGGTTTATCGGATCTAAAAATATAAGGTGCCTTACTGATTGAACGCCATAACCGAAGACAAAGGAGAATACAATGCAGAAAAGTACCAGGTGGTTCGGGATGTTGCTGATCGGAGTCCTTCTCTTGGCGGGTTGCGCAGCCAGCGGCATGAAGGATGTCAAACAGAGCGGTTTCCTCCGAGACTACAGCCAACTCAAGCCCGGCGGCAACGATCGCGCGGCGCTGGTCTACATCAAGACAGGAGTTGACTTCAAAAAATATGACTCGGTCATGTTCGAGCGGGTCACCGTCTACCTGAGCCCAAAAGCGGAAAACCGGGCGATCGATCCGACTGTCATGAAGGAACTGACGGACTACTACCAGAATGCCCTGTTCAACGCGGTCAAGGATGGCTATAAGGTGGTCGACCGGCCCGGTCCGGGAGTGTTGCGGGTGCGGGTGGCGATCACCGAGATGAAGCCGTCCAACCCTACGGCCAATACCATGTCGACGATTATCCCGGTGGGAATGGTTGTATCCGCCGCCACCAAGGCGGTGAGCGACGACAACCTGGGAACCGGCGAGGCGGCCACGGAGATGGAGTTACTCGATGCCCAGAGCGGCGAACGTCTGGCGGCGGCGGTGGATCGCCGACAGGGTGGCAAAATGGCGTTCCGCGGCAAGTGGGAAGACACCAAACAGGCCTTTGACTTCTGGGCCAAGCGTTTCCGCGAGCGGCTTGATGAGGCGCGGAAATAGCTGCCGGGCATCTTGCGGACAGATGATGGATGATGCGGGGATGGATAGATTTTTATCCATGCTTCGCACGAGGGCATGTTCCCTGGGCCTGCTCGCGCCTGCCGAAGACACCAGTGTGAAGGACGCAGGAAGGTCGGCAACACTGAAGGAACAGCAGACGGTGAGTTTTGAAGGCGGAAAAAGAAAACCCGGCACCTTTGGTAAAGTGCCGGGTTTTATAGTCTTTTTTGGTGGGCGGGACGGGATTCGAACCCACGACCTTTGGCTTCGGAGGCCAACACTCTATCCAGCTGAGCTACCCGCCCACTGCAGAAATCATTTTCCATTTACCATGAATGGCGCAGGCCGTAAAGATTTTTGTCCATGCCGCCACTCCTGTGGGGCAGAACTTTTTCCTGGTCAGGATACTTTCGCCGGAAACGGCAGGCCGCCACTCGGTTATCGGCTCTTCTTCACCATCAGTATATATAGGTCAATAGGAAACGCCAATATCACTTTACATCCTTAACATATCGATACTGCCGAATAAAAAATATATTTTCCTCCCATTTAATCCTTGACAGCATGGTGTCACATTGTGTTTGATGCCTGATCAACCAAAGCATGCGATTTCCCGGAGAAAAGCTACGCCAAGTACCACGCAGTGTACAGGAAAAGTTTTAATTTCAGTAGTTTAACCTATTGACAGGCCGTTTCTCCTTCTGCTAGTTTAGGAGCCGTTACGAAACAACATGGCCATTTTTTCAATTTCGTTACGGCTCCTTGTACCCCTCAAAGGGGTACTGAAAAGAGCACCCCTCAAGGGGGTACTGAAAAGAGCACCCCTCAAGGGGGTACTGAAAAGAGTGCCGTTCGGCGCATTTCTCTGGCCATGTTATTTTTTTACAACGGCTTAGCAAAACATTCAACCGGACCGGACGGTTTTTATCCCTGCAAGGCCGCCATCGCCCGGATTTTTTCTTCTCAAAAAGCGTAACCGCGCAGGCAGCACACCATTTGCACCACTGGCAATGACAGTTAAAACAAAAGCCATCCTGCTTGTCACCTCCCTCATCACCATACTTGCGCTCTTCTACTCCATGCATCAGGTGTCCGGTTACAACGAGCATATCAATTACCACCTGAAGGAAGAAAAAAAAGATTTCCAGCGCATCTTCACCTCCACCCAGCATTTTTATTTTTCCATCTATAACAACTGGCTGCAGAACTTCATCGAAAACAACCCGGAACATATCAGGGCATTTGCCGAGGGGGACAGACAGCGGCTTTATACGCTGACCCGTCCCATGTATGAGGCCTTGCAAAAATCCTATCCGTACCTTTATGTCATGCATTTCCATCTGCCGGACGGCAGAACCTTTCTGCGCATGCATAAACCAGATTTTTACGGGGACGACCTGCGGGGGATACGCTTGGCGGTCCAGGATGTCCATAAAAACTTCAATCCTCTCTTCGGCTATGAAATCGGCGTATCCGGCGCCTTTTACCGCGTCATCCACCCTGTTTTCTATAAGGGTGAATATGTGGGGGCCGTGGAGATCGGCATTAAAACCGAAGAAATTGTCGATGAGCTGCGCCGCACCACCGGCAAAGAGACTGCGGCCTTCTTTGCCAATACCTTCTGGCACAAGGCAACGAACAATAAACAGACCCGCAGGACATTGGGCCTGTATACCCTGGTCGAAGACGAACCCCGGGTAGCCGGAATCCTGCCGGCCGGCTTCACCTTCACCAACGCCGCCGAACAGGTGGAAGCAGATGGCCGGACGTATCTGATTCATACCCTGGAGGGATTTAAAAACTGTTTCCAGGAACCCATCGGCGGCATCATTGCCGCGCAGGATATTTCAGACGAAATCGCGGAAAAAAAACATTTCATCGTTCAATCGCTGCTGATCAGCGGCGGTGTTGGTGCCATCTGCATCCTTTTTCTCTCGTTCAGCTTCCAGAACCTGATCGGCAACCTGGAAAATGCCAAGGCAACCCAGGACCAACTCATCAAAAAACTCAACCAGGAAATCGAGGTCCGGACCGAAGCTGAAAAGGCGCTGACCGAAAATGAGATCCAGCATCGCCATATCCTGAACAGCCTGCCCGACCACATCTTTCTCGTTGACCGGCATTTCATCATTACCTGGGCCAACGAATCGGCCCTGCTCCTCGCCCCGGTTGTCATCGGCAGGTCTTGCAACTTCTGCCGCAGAGCGCCCGGCCAGTCCCGGACCGACTGTCTCTGCCAGCAAGCCTTTAGCAGCCTGACCATCCGGAAGGGAACCATCGAACTTCCCGCGGTTGACAATGACGAAACCGTCTACCTGGAATCCATCGTTATTCCCCAGCTCAACGAGCAGAAAAAAATAAACGGCTGCCTGGTGGTGATGCGCGACATCACCCAGCGGATCAGGACCGACCAGCAGATCGCGAAACTCAATCGCCAGAACCGCCTGCTCCTGGAGTCGGCCGGCGAGGGCATTTACGGCGTTGACCTGCAGGGCAGAACCACCTTCATGAATCCCGCGGCCGAAAGGATGACCGGCTATACCGAAACCGAAATGATCGGCAGCAACCAGCATGAGCTGCTGCACCATACCAGGGCCGACGGGGCCCATTATCATGCGGCTGATTGCCCCGTTCACGCCACCCTTACCACCAAGCAGCCCCATTTTGTCACGGACGAGGTCTTCTGGAAGAAGGATGGCACCAGTTTCCCGGTTGAATATGTGGTGACGCCGGTGCTGGAGGGTGACGTGGCAATCGGGGCGGTTGTGCTGTTCAGCGATATCACCACCCGCAAGATGCTGGAAAAGCAGCTCCTGCATGCCCAGAAAATGGAGGCGGTCGGCCGCCTGACCAGCTGCATTGCCCATGACTTCAACATTCTGCTCACCACTATTCTCGGCTACAGCGAGTTGATGCTCATGCGGCTGGACGAAAATGATCCGTGGCGGGAGAGGGTGCAGATGATTCATCAGGCAGGCAGGATGGCCGCGGGACTTACCCGCCAGCTCCTGACCTTCAGCCGGAAACAGATCCTTGAAATCAAGACCATCAATCTCAATTCGGTCATCGACCGGCTCTCCAAGATGCTGAAGCGGCTGATCGGCGAGAACATTGCCCTCAACATCACCTTTTACTCGCCGGAATGCTATATCCAGGCCGATGCGGGCCAGTGCGAGCAGATTGTCATGAATCTGGTCATCAATGCCAAGGACGCCATGCCCAATGGCGGCGACCTGAACATCAGCTGCGAAGTGATCCATCTGGATGCCGACAGACACACGGGATTCGACGATATCAATCCCGGTTCCTATGTTCTGCTGGAGATAAGCGACACGGGCGAGGGCATGACCGAGGAAACCCAGAAGCTGATTTTTGAACCGTTTTTCACCACCAAGGAACAGGGCAAGGGAACCGGCCTCGGTCTGGCCACGGTATACGGCATCATCAAGCAGCACAACGGTTTTATTTCGGTGACCAGCGCTCCGGGCCAGGGCACCACCTTTGACATCTACTTTCCCCTGTCAATCATGAAGCCGGCCATGGAATGCATCGCGGAGCCGGACATTCTGCCCAGGGGGACCGAGACGATACTGGTGGTGGATGATGCCCCCTCCATCCGCCAGTTTATCAGAGACGCGCTGGACCCCCTGGGCTACAAGATCCTGGAGGCCCACAATGCCGAGGAGGCCCTCAAGTATCACGACATCATGGGCGGCAAGGCCATCGACCTGCTGATGACCGATATGGTCATGCCGGGCCTGGGCGGCAAGGAACTCGCCAGAAACATGCAGAGCATGTACGCCACCATGAAAACCCTCTACATGTCGGGCCATATGAATTCAGCGGTCGGCGATGACCGGCAGGCCGAGCCGGGAATGCATTTCATCACCAAACCCCTGTCCGCCCGGCAGGTGGCCACCAAGGTCAGGAATATACTGGACAGCCACGACAGCTGAGTGGCGGCTTTGTTTCAGGTTTACGGTTACCGGTTTACGGTGAGGAACGGCATTGAACCGTAAACTGTAAACCGGCAACCGTAAACTTCCGGTGATTGCAGCAGCAAGACTCAGCGAAAACCGACGGTAATCAAAAATGATTATCAGTCGCCTTCCTCCAGATCACCCCGGCAGGCGATTTGACCCTGGGGATAGCTGAAGACCAGCCATTGCCTTTCCTTTTTCATACGCAGTCCCCTGGAAAAATGGAGCCTGGCCCCGGTTTCCCCGTTGGCCGCGACAGAGAGGATCTGTTCAATTTTTTTATATTGCGGCTGGCTCCCGAGCACGATGAAAACCTTTTCGGCAATGCGCCGCCGGATGCCCCGCTCCAGGGCGAGAAACGATGCCAGCTCCACGGCGACAACCGGCAGTCCCTGTGCCGCGTTGCCCCGGTCCACGGGGACCAAGTCCTGCCAGGCCTGTTCCGTCAAAGCCGCGAGCACCGCTTCCTCATCCTGCAGCACGGCTGCCGTCTGGCGCAGGGTTTGCCCGATATTTGGATTAAATTCAAGAAGATAAGGGAGGAGATCAAGCCTGACACGGTTGCGCAGGTATTCCCGCCGCAGGTTTGAACTGTCAAGCAGAAAAGGGATGCCTTTTTCGGCCAGATAGGCCAGCAGCTGCTCCTTGGCCGTGGTCAGGAAGGGGCGGATCAGCCTGCCGTCACGCATCATCCGCATGCCGGAGAGGCCGGCCCTGCCGGTCCCCCGGATCAGCCGGAGCAGCACCTCCTCGGCCTGGTCGTCCGCCGTGTGGGCCACGGCGATTTTGCCGGCCAGATGCTGCTGCGCCACCCGGTCGAAAAAATCATAGCGCAGGTCCCGGGCCGCATGCTCGATGGAAATTTTTCGCCGCGCCGCCTCGCCGTGCACGTCAACCCGGCAGGTGGCGAAGTCCGCCCCCAGGGCGCACGCCTGCATGGCCACCAGCTCTTTTTCCTTGCCCGTTTCCTCCGGCCGCAGGCCGTGATCCACATAGACGGCAATGATTTTTGTGCCGAAAACAGGGGCCAGGGCGGCAAGGACATGGAGCAGGGCCACGGAATCAGGTCCGCCGGAAATCCCGGCCACCACCGCTTCCCCCGGGGCGAGCAGCGATTCGGCGCGCATGATCGCCGCTATTTCTTTTTCCAGCGGGTGCATGGTTATAATTGACAATTTCTCATGGATAATAGATAATTTAGGAGCCATTAGCGCACTTTAGGCACTCGCCTGATAACAGGCCAGAATCCGGGATAGTGCGTAACTTTCGCA